>JANLWM010000367.1:0-7089 GCA_031364525.1 Chloroflexota bacterium
ACGATCCGTTGGATCGGGACCTTGGTCGCCTGGGCGTCCTGGACCAGCCGAACGATGTTGGCGAGGGCGGTGTCCGCTCCGACCTTCGTGACTCGGAGCGTGAACGATCCATGCGTATTCATCGTCGCGCCGATGACCGCATCGCCGACAGACTTGTCCACCGGCATCGACTCGCCGGTGATCATCGACTCGTCGAGCGCCGACGAACCCGAGACGATCACGCCGTCCAGCGGGATCCGCTCGCCTGGCCGCACCACGATGAGCTCGCCGACACGGACGTCCGCGACCGGCACGGTGGTCTCGTTGCCATCGCGGATGACGCGTGCGGTGCGGGGTTGGAGGCCGATGAGCTTCTTGATCGCGTCACTTGTGCGCCCGCGGGCCTTGATCTCCATCGCCATGCCGAGCACGACGAGCGCAGTGACAACGACGGTCACGTCGTAGTACACGTCGGTGAGGGCCTCGGATGGGAACAGCTGCGGGGCGAGCAACGCGATCGTCGAGTACAGCCACGCTGTGCCGGTCCCGATCGCGATGAGCGTGTGCATCGTCGCCGTGCGGTGCGTGATGCTCTGCACGAGCCCGCCGAAGAACTGGCTTCCCGAGTAGATGAGCACGGCCAGGCTCGCAACACCCATCGCCACCCAAAGGTGGTGCAGTGCGTCGCTGCCGCGCGGGAACAGGTCGCGGGTGATCGGCAAAAGCCATGGATAGGACAGCACCATCGTCGGCACGCCGACGGCGGCCGCGAACCACCACTTGCGCATCAGCCGGCGGTATTCGCGGTCGCTGTCGCCAGCCGGCGGCCCGAGCGGGGCCGGATCCGTGCGGGGCCGTCGGGTCAGCGTCACGACGCTCACGGGCGCACCTCGTCCTTCGAGGAGCTCTTCATCTACGGCTTGCCCCTTTCATGAACGACGAGCTCGCCGGAATACATCCCCATGCCGCACGTGAAGGTGAAACGCCCAAGACGTTCCGGCGTGAAGTGGATCGACGTCTCGCCATGCGCGACCAGTCGGTGCGCGTTCGGCCAGAGCTCGCTGACGAGCATCTCGGTGCAGGGATCGTCCTCGCGCCGTTCGAACCGCAGCGTCGCGGGGATGCCCGCCTCGAGATCGATCCGCGAGGGAACGTAGCCCCGATCCACGACAACACGCGCTTCCTGCGATCCATCGGCCATGCGGCGGGCACGTCCCGTTGACGTGCGGGTGCGCGCGAGCCAGAGCACCAGGGCGGCGAGCGCGGCAAGGACGAGCGCGAGGGTGAACCAGACCATGGGACGATCGTCGCACCGGGGGCTTACAGCGTTCTGGAACGCGGCTGAGAGCGGGCTGAGGACCTGTCCGGTTCAGGCCGCGGTCGCGTCCGTTTTCGACCCCAGCTGTGCGACCAGGGGCAGGCGGACGGTGACCACGGTCCCGTGGGGAATGCGCGCTCCGAGGGAGATCGACCCGCCGTGGCGCTCGACGATCCAACTCGCGATGGCGAGCCCGAGGCCGGTCCCCGCGGGGTCGACGCGTTGGGCCGCCTCGCCGCGGTAGAAGCGCTCGAACGCGCGTGCCGCAGTCTCAGGACTGATCCCGATCCCTTCATCCTCGACGACCAGCACCGACTCGCTGCCCTCTGACGAAAGGGAGAGCAGCACCCCACCATCGGCAGGGGTGTACGAAAGAGCGTTGTCTGCAATGATCAAGACGAGCTGCTTCAGGCGGTCGCGTTCGCCGAGCACGCTACCTGCTTCGAGGTCGGTCACCTTCAGCCGCGATCCAGCCTGACCGCGCAGCTCACGGAAGACCTCCATCACGACCTCATCGAGCGGCACGGGCTTGCCCACGAACGGCTGCGGGCCTGCGTCCGCGCGCGCAAGCACGAGCAGATCGTCAACGAGCCGCGCAAGCCGTCGGGTCTCTTGACGCGCCTCGGCAAGCGTCGCGGTCGCTTCCGCTGGCGGGAGGCCACCACGCGCGAGCAGCTCGAGGTCGCCCTGGAGCGCCGTGAGCGGGGTGCGCAGCTCGTGCGAGACGTCGGCGACGAAGCGCTGCTGGCGGCGGTACGCGTCGTCGAGGCTCGCGAGCATGTGATTGAAGGTGCGGCCGAGCTCGCTGAGCTCGTCGCGACCGTCCTCGTGCACCTCGATCCGACGGGCGAAGCCGCGCGAGAGTGCGATGGCGCGTGCCGTCACGGTCATCTTGGCGATCGGACGCAGCGCGCCGGCAGAGATCGCCCAGCCGCCCGTGACCGCGAGCCCCACGCCGATGATCCCCATGAGAGCGAGGATCAGGCCGAGACTGCCCAGCGATGTGTCGAACGCGGACATCGATGCGGCCACGACCAACCGTGTGCCCGTGGCACCCGGCACATTCGCGGCGTACGCGCGGATGCGGCCACCCGTGACATTCGTATCGCTCAGACCGTCGAGCGCGCCACTCGCGTCGAACCGCGAGAGCAGCACGTCATTGGCATCGCCGACCGAGACCGGCAGCGCGCCGGACGTGATGAGCCAGGTCGCCGTGGGCGCGCTTGCGGCCTGGGTCGGAGCCGTGAGCGTCGCAAGGCGCATAGACGGCGCCATGGACATGCCGACCGCGCCGATCTCCACGAAGGCGTGTTCCCACGAGCCTCGGAGCGACGCGTCAACATCCGCCTCGTGCGTGCCGACGTGGACCGCGAAGGCCACCGCGAGCGTGGCCCCGAGCACGAGCGCGAGGAGCGCTCCATACCAGAGCGCAAGGCGCAGCCGAATGCTCACGTCTGCGGCCTACGCGGTGGGCTCTCGCAGCACGTAGCCCGCGCCGCGAAGCGTGTGGATGAGCCGCGGCTCGCCGGTGGCCTCGAGCTTCTGACGCAGGTATCTCACGTACACCTCGAGCACGTTGTAGTTGCCGCCGAAGTCATATCCCCAGACCTTCTCGGTGAGCTGCTCCTTCTCGAGGACCTGGCGCGGATGCCGCAGGAACTGGAGCAGGAGGTCGTATTCGGTCGTGGTGAGCGCGATCTCGCGCGATCCGCGACGGGCGCTGTGGGTCCCGGTGTCGAGCACGAGATCGGCGAAGCGCAGCAGCTCGACGTCCGACGGCTCCTTGCGCCGCAGCTGCGCGCGCACCCGGGCGGTGAGCACCTCGAGGGTGAACGGCTTCACGAGATAATCGTCCGCACCCGCATCGAGCCCGACGACCTGGTCCGCAGCAGCATCCTTCGCGGTGAGCATGAGGATCGCGAGCTGCGGATCGCCGGCGCGGAGACGACGGCAGACCTCCACACCGTCGATGCCCGGCATCATGATGTCGAGCACGACGAGGTCCGGTGCGAATTCGAGCGTCTTCCGTAGCGCGTCGCTGCCGTCGCGCGCGGTCGCCACGGCATAGCCCTCGAACGAGAGGGCCCGGCGCAGCATGTTCGTCACGTTCTCGTCGTCATCGACGACGAGAACGCGGGCCGGACGCCCGAGGACCGTGGCTGGTGCCGGGGCGATGTCGGTGGTCATCGGCAAGACGCTATCGGGTTCCCCGCCGCGGGAGGGCGTCCGACCGGCCCTGTGTGGGTGGGTCAAAGGTCACTTCGGGCGGCGGCCAACGCCGACTACTGGACGAGGAGCGTGCCCTTCATGCCGCCCTCATAGTGCCCGGGCACGAAGCAGCCGAACTCGAACTCGCCTCGCTCCGCGGGGACGACCAGGCTGGCCGAGGCATTGCCGTTTGGAGCGACGCGCATGCCACTGCCCGTATGGCCCATGTCGTGTCCCTCGCCGTGGTCTCCCTTGGCCATGGCAAGCCAGTCCTGTTCATACCCCTTGCCGGTCATCGCGTTCCGACCGGCCATGAACTCGTGGTCGATCGCGCCGCTGTTCTTGACGACGAGCCTGACCCGCTCTCCCGGCGCGACCTTGATCGTGGAGGGCGAGTAGCCGAACTCGCGCATCTCGACGGTGATGGTCCGCTCGGCCGCCGCGCCGGTGCCACCTGAGCACGCCGCCAGGACGACTGCTGCGACCGACGCAGCTGCGATGAGCACACGCACGCGCGACCTCCCGAATACGTTTCTGACGACGTCGATCATCTCAGACGACGGCCGATCGCACCTTGGGTCGACCTGAAGCGCTGCTGAGAGCGAGCCATCCCGCGGCGACGACGAGCGCGACGAGCGCGAGCAGCTGGGCCTCCTGCAGACCGGCGACCCACACGGTCTCGGTCCGCAGGAACGTGAGGGCGAACTTTGCGACGGCGTAGAGCGCCAGGTAGGTGGCGAACAGCTGCCCATCGACGCGAAGTCGTGAGCGCAGCAGCCAGAGCACGGCGAAGATGACGAGATCCAACGCCATTTCGTACAGGAACACCGGCTCGTACGCGACACCGAGCTGCGGGACCATCGCATGGGGATCGAGGTACGTGACCCCGAAGCCTGTCGTGGCCCGGCCGACGGCGTCCCCGGTGACGAGACACGCGAACCGACCGATCGCCTGGCCGAGGATCGCACCGGGCGCGGCCGCATCCGAGAGCTTCCGTAGGGGCAGGCCGCGGCGCCATGCACCGATCGCGCCCGCGACCGTTCCGCCCAGGACCGCGCCCATGATCGCAAGACCGCCGTTCCAGATCGCCACGACCCCGAGGGGGTCCGCCGCATAGAGATCCCAGCGATCGACGACGTGAAGGGCGCGCGCGCCGATGACGCCGCCGATCAAGACCCACATCGCAAGTGACTCGACCGCATCGATCGGCAGCCCTTTGCGCCGCGCCTCGCGCAGCGCGAGCCGCATCCCCACTCCGAGCGCAAGCACGACGATCAGGCCGTACCAGCTCAGCGCGAGCGGACCGAGGTGGACGATGATCGGATCGATGTCGATGGTCACCTCAGACGACCGCGAGCGCGGCGAGGGATACGAGCGCGGTGGTGAGCCCGAGCGCGAGCTTCAGGGTCGAGCGGTTGTGCAGCTGCCAGCGCGCGAGCACGCGCATCGCAGTGGGCGTGGCCGCGATGCCCAGCAGCGCGATGAGAGGCACGACGAACGCGAGGTTGTAGATGACCAGATAGCCGATCGCCTGCCCGAGATCGGCGCGGCTCGAGAGGAGGGCGAGAACGGCGATGTAGACGCTTCCTGAACAGGGCACGGTGCACAGACCGATGAGCGATCCGGCGACGAAGAGACCCGGCAGCGAAGCGCGCTGGACCCAGCTCTGGGCTCGGCTGTGGAACATCTTTGGCATGTGCAGGCGCTCGCCGAGCTCCGGCAGCAGCGCCTCCTGGAGCGCGATGATGCTCCACCCGATCGCGACCACCGCGAAGATCTTCGTCCCGATGTGGTCCTGACGGAGCGCGCCGGCGAAACCCATGAGGCCGAGGCCGATCAGGAGATACGTGATGAACATGCCGGCGACGTAGGCGGCGCCACCCTTGAACAGGGCCCGCCGGCGATCGGCGACCGAGCCCTCCATCGTGGCCCCGACCGCGAGAAGCGTCGCGGAAACGAAAACGAGCAGGACGGCGATGGCGCATGGGTTGATGCCATCGACCAGGCCGGCGAGGACGACCGCGACAAGATCCAGGTCGACCCCGCTCACGCCTTGATCATCAGCATGCCCTGCATCGAGGGGTTCTCTTTCCCACCGCAGCAGGTGTCGCAGTAGAAAGCGTACTCACCAGGCTTCGCCAAGAGGATCGTCACGACCTGTGTCGACTCCGGCTGGATCCGGGCATCGATCCCGAGGCCGGGGATCGTGAATCCGTGGACACCGCCGCCATCGCTGTGATGGCTGCTATCAGGATTGACCATCCGGATCCGGATCGCCCGACCCGCCTGAGCGGTGAGCATCGGTGGGGTGAAGCCGCCCATGTCGACGCGCATCGTGAGATCGACCGACTCGGTGTCCGTTGTGGCAAGCGTCTTCGGCCACAGGGCGTATGTCGCACCACCGGCCACCGCGAGGGCGAGCACCGCGAAGATCGCGACGCGAACTCGAAGGCCCGATGAGCGCGGCTGAGGTCGTGTACCAGGCATGGACGATCTCCTTCTCGCTGCTGCATAGCCTCGCCGTCAGGGCTGGAGCGCCCCTTGGTCCGGTCTGAGAGCGTGCTGAGAGGACCTCTCAGCACGCCTCAAGCGAGCCCCAAGCCGTAACTCAGGCCGTCGCGTCAGGCTGTGATCAGATCGACAGGAGGTCACCACTCATGATGTATGGCTATTCGTTCGGCTTCGGCGGTCTGGTCATGATGCTGTTCTGGGTCTTCGTCATCGCGTTGGTCGTCTGGCTCAGCCTCGCGCTCGGCCGGTCCAAGGGCCGTGGCAACGATGGTCCCGCCCACGCGCTGCGCATCCTCGAGGAGCGCCTCGCGCGGGGTGAGATCGAAGCAGAGGAGTTCCGCGTCCGTCGCTCTGCGATCGCGGAACGCACATCGTGAACGCCCAACGTGTCGCGGGTCTGACGGCGCTGATCACGGGACTCCTTCTCGTGTTCGCCGTCACTGGCTCGGCGATGTCCGGCGGGACCGGCGCCTTCGGCAACGATCCGTCGGCGTCATGGCAGCTGGGCCCGGGCATGATGGGCGACAGCCACACACGACACGGGATGATGGTCTTCGGATCCTCGGGGTCGACCCCGACGACGATCCCGGGTGCGACCGAAGTCCGTGTCCAGGCGGCGAGCTTCGCCTTCACGCCAAGTCAGATCTGGCTGCCCGAGAACGCCGATGTGAACCTCACGCTCACCAACCCGGCCGGCGACCGCGCCACCCATGACCTCACCGTGCCTGCACTGGGGATCCACATCGTTGTCGGCGCGGGTGAGGCCCGCACGGTCGGGCTGCGCGACCTCGCGGCCGGGCGCTATGACGCCTACTGCGGCGTGCCCGGACATGCGGATCTCGGCATGCGTGCGGCAGTCGTGGTCGGGGGACAGCGCCCCTAGATCAGGGCCGAACGTCACCCTCGTTTTGGGCCTTTCAGTACTGCCCCGGGACGGCCGCCTCCCTGAAAGTCATGGGTAATTAGGTTGTCTTTGGAGGACATCAAGGTGAAACGCAGGACACTCGACATCACGCTCGCGGGCGGCGGCGCCCTGGTCGCCGTTCTCCTTCTGGCCCTTGGATTTGCGCTCT
>JANLWM010000012.1:0-2629 GCA_031364525.1 Chloroflexota bacterium
CTCCACCGTTTCGCGGATCCCATACACCAGCATGCTCATGCACTCCGGATAAGCATCCGGCGTGCCGCCCGTTACGCGGCCGACCGTTCGGTTTGTTGCGACTGTGTATCGGCGCGGACCGTCGCGCCGCCGCGACTACGCCGGCGTGGGTGCGGGAGCCGGGCCGCGGCCGGTGCCCTCGTCGGGACGGCGCTTCTGCTCCGGCGTGCCGGCGGGCAGGCCGGTCGGCGGGGTCGAGCCGCTGCCACTGTCCGCGGCCGAGGGGGCGACCGGCGTCTGGCCGAGGTGCCCGTCGACCAGGTTGTTGAACTCGTCCGAGCTCAGGGTCTCCTGGGCGATGAGGCGCTCGACGACCGCGTCGAGGAGGCTGCGGTACTGGGTCAGGAGGTCGTAGGCCCGGCGGCGGGCGCGATCCACGATCTCATGGACCTCGCTGTCGATGAGCTTCGAGGTCTCCTCGGAGTAGTTCTTCTCCTCCTGGATCTGACGCCCTTTGATGATCAGCTCGTCGGTCTTCCCGTACTGGAGCGGGCCGAGCTTCTCGCTCATGCCGTATTTCGTGACCATGTGGCGGGCCATCTCGGTGGCCTTCTCGATGTCGTTCGACGCGCCGGTCGTGACGTCGCCGCCGAGGTGCAGCTGCTCCGCGGTCCAGCCGCCGAGCGCCGCCGCGATGTCGTCCTCGAATTCACGCTTCGTGCGGAAGTAGCGATCCTCCTGCGGGAGCGACCAGGTGACACCCATCGCCATGCCTCGCGACACGATCGAGATCTTGTGGACCGGGTTCGTGTTCGTGAGCAGCTTGAAGCACAGAGCGTGACCGGCCTCGTGGTACGCGACGATGTGCTTCTCCTTCTCGGAGATGACGCGCGAACGCCGTTCGGGCCCCAGTGAGACCTTCTCGAGGGCTTCCTCGAAGTCGATCTGCGTGATGACCTTGCGGTTCTTGCGCGCGGCCAGGATCGCCGCCTCGTTCACGACGTTCGCGAGGTCGGCACCCGAGAAGCCGGGCGAGATCTGCGCGATGCGGAGGAGGTCGACGCTCTTGTCGAGCGGCTTCCCGCGGACGTGGACGTCGAGGATGCCCTTGCGGCCCTTGATGTCGGGCCGGTCGAGCACGACCTGACGGTCGAATCGACCTGGCCGCAGGAGGGCCGGGTCAAGGACGTCGGGCCGGTTCGTCGAGGCCAGCACGATGACGTTCGTCCCGGTGTCGAAGCCGTCCATCTCGACGAGGATCTGGTTCAGGGTCTGCTCGCGCTCGTCGTGCGAGCCGCCGAGGCCGGCGCCACGCTGACGCCCGACCGCGTCGATCTCGTCGATGAACACGATGCAGGGGGCGTTGCGCTTCGCCTGATCGAACAGATCACGCACGCGTGATGCACCGACGCCCACGAACATCTCGACGAACTCGGAGCCCGAGATCGAGAAGAACGGCACGCCTGCCTCACCGGCGACGGCACGCGCGAGCATGGTCTTACCGGTGCCGGGCGGACCCACGAGCAGCACGCCGCGGGGAATGCGGGCACCGAGGGTCGAGAACTTCTCCGGGTACTTCAAGAACTCGACGATCTCGGTGAGCTCCTGCTTTGCCTCGTCCACGCCCGCGACGTCGTCGAAGGTGGTGGCGGGCTTGTTGCCGATGAACATGCGCGCGCGCGACTTGCCGAACGACAGGGCCTGGTTATTCGTGCCCTGGGCCTGCCGCATCATGTAGATGAAGAACGCGCCGATGAGCAGGACCGGCAGCAGGCTCAGCAGGACCGAGCCGATGATGCCGAAGGTCGCTGATTCCTTGTTCTTGCTCCAGACGACCTCCTGCGACTTGTCGTGTGTGCTGTTGTAGTCGGTGAGGACCTTCTCGAACGCATCGCTCGGCGATCCGATGGTCGTGACCTGGTGGGTGGTGCCGTCCTTGAGGTCGATGACGGCCTGGTCACCGTTGATGTTGACGGACTTCACCTGGCCGCTCTGGATCGCGCTGATCGCCTGCGAGATCGGCACCGGCGCGGCGGAGGGGCTCTGCGCGCGATACGCGTACAGGAGCGCCACGCCCATCAGGACGAGAAGGAGGGTCAGGATCCCGTTCTTGAAGAAGCGGTTATCGAAGTTCGTGGCTGTGTCCTCTCTGGTCCGCCATCACGTGCTCGCTGCTATCGATGGTACCCGTGTGCTGCCGGATGCTGGTTCTGCGGCCCTCCGGAGGCCGGGCTTCGATCCAGCGCCCGGCAGAGACGTCCGCATCGGCACGTTTCAGGCCGACGACCCACCAGATGTCGCCCGCGGCGGTCGCCACGAGTGGGTGCGTCGCCCGTTCACCTGCCGGGACCTTCGCGTCCGTGAAGAGGTCCTGCACCTTGGTACGAAGGCGGCCGCCAAGCCGATCTCCCGGGCGCCGCGAGCGGACCACCAGATCCGTATCGGGCGCCTCGACCGAGAGAACGTCACTCTCGGGCGCGGCCCCGGTCAGCCGAATGGTCCAGCCCTCCCACGCGACCGGCCGCTCCAGCTCAAGGCGCTGGAGCGGGCTCGCGAGGACGGGAGTGGTCGGGCTGGGGCCGGCGGCGCCTGACGCGGGTCGGAGCCGCAGCTCGCCGTACTCACGGAGCGCTTGGCCGCCCGGCAGGTC
>JANLWM010000036.1:0-5804 GCA_031364525.1 Chloroflexota bacterium
GCCGGCGAGTCGTGCGCAGGAGGCCACCAGATGAGCGGACAGGCGCCCGGCAAGGGCCTCGAGCACTATCGCGATCCCGCCTCCGGCGATCTGCTCGCGATGGTCGTCCGGGGTGACTTCTCGGGCGGCAAGTACAACTTCTTCACGCCGGACGACTTCCCCCTGCAGATGGGGACGTCGTTCTATCCGGCAGGCGAGCGGATCCAGCCGCATGTGCACATCCCGCAGCCGCGGCAGGTCGACCTCGTGAACGAGTACATCTACGTGAAGAGCGGCCGCGTCGAGCTCACGCTGTACACAAAGGGTCGCAGCCCGGTGACGAAGATCGACCTCGCCGCAGGCGACAGTCTCCTCCTCACCGGTGGCGGTCATGGGTTCAAGGTCATCGAGGCGTGCCAGCTCATCGAGGTGAAGCAGGGCCCCTACCTCGGGATGGACGACAAGGTGAAGTTCGATTGACCCTGCCGCGGATCCCGGTCTGCGAGCCATCCCTCGGCGGCAACGAGCTCGAGTACATCACCGACGCGGTCCGCTCCGGATGGATCTCGTCCGGCGGCGACTACCTGAAGCGATTCGAAGAAGGCTTCGCCGCGTACGTCGGGGTGGGGCAGGGGATCGGGACCACGAACGGGACGACCGCGTTGCATCTCGCGCTCGCAGCGCTCGGCATCGGACGAGGGGACGAGGTCATCATCCCCGACTTCACGATGATCTCCAGCGCGTTCGCGGTCTGTTACTGCGGAGCGATGCCGGTCTTCGTCGACGCCGATCCGGAGACCTGGAACATGGACATCGCACAGGTCGCCGCGTGCATCACACCGCGCACGAAGGCGATCATGGCCGTGCACATCTACGGTCACCCGACCGATATGGACCCGTTGCTCGCACTCGCGAAGGAGCGCGGTCTGGCCGTGCTCGAGGACGCCGCCGAGGCGCACGGCGCTGAATACAAGGGTCGTCGGTGCGGTTCGATCGGCGACCTCGCGGCCTTCTCCTTCTACGCCAACAAGGCCATCACGACCGGCGAGGGCGGCATGGTCGTCACGGACGACCAGGCGCTCGCGGAGGAGTGCCGGTCGCTGCGCAACCTGTCGTTCCCGCGCGGCGGCGGCCGCGTCTACCGTCACGATCGCATCGGATTCAACTACCGGATGTCGAATCTCCAGGGGGCACTTGGTCTGGCGCAGCTCGAGCGGATCGACACGTACGTCGCGGCTCGCCGAGCGCATGCCGCGCAATACAACGAACGTCTCGGACGCCTCGCTGCGGTGCAGCGACCGGTCGAGCGGGATTGGGCCCGGAACTCGTACTGGATGTACGGCATCGTGCTCCGCGATGACGCTCGTGTCGGGCGCGATGACCTCGCCAGCCGGCTCGCGGCCGAGGGCATCGAGACGAGGCCGTTCTTCCAGCCGATGCACGATCAGCCGGCCCTATTGCGGTACGGCGCGCACGGATCCGGCAGCTATCCCGTAGCGGACCGTCTCGCGGCCCGCGGCCTATACCTGCCGAGCGGCAGCGATCTCACCGAGGAGCAGATCGACCGGGTCTGCGACCGGATCGCAGGGGAGCTCTCCTGAGCACGGTCTCCATCGTGCTTCCGACCCTGAACGAGGCCGACAACATCGTCCCCCTCATCGATGGACTCTTCGCGGCTGTGCCGACGCTGCACGAGGTCGTGGTCGTCGACGACGATTCCATCGACGGCACCGGAAGCGCGGTGAGGGCGTACGCGGCGGAGCATCCTGACCGGCGCGTTCGCCTCGAGGTGCGCACGAGCGACCACGGCCTCACCAAGAGCATCGCTCACGGCGTGCGCGCGGCGACGGGCGAGATCGTCGTCTGGATGGATTGCGACCTTTCGATGCCGCCGGAGGTGGTCCCAAACCTTCTGCGCGGGCTTGATGAGGGCTACGACATCGTCGTCGGCTCACGGTTCGTGAGCGGCGGCTCGTTCAAGAAGGACACCGCCGGCACCGAGGACTCGGCGGTGGCCGTCGCACTCTCGCGGCTCATGAACTACGGCGTGCAATTCCTGCTCGATCACCGGTTCAAGGACTACACCAGCGGCTTCATCGCGGTCCGGCGCGCGGTCGTCCTCGACCTGGGGCTGCGCGGCGACTACGGCGAGTACTTCATCGACCTGCTCTTTCGCGCGTTGCGCGCCGGCTACCTTGTGCTCGAGATCCCGTACGTCTGTCTTCCGCGCCTGCACGGCACCTCGAAGACCGGGACCACCCTCCGGCAGTACCTCCGCCGGGGGCGGGGCTACGTCGTGACGGCCCTCGGTCTGCGCGCAGAGGCGTTGCGCGGGCGCAGCCGGTGGAGTCGCCTCACGCCGGCCGCGGAGCCACCGGCCGGGTCGGCCGACGCGGAGCTGCGCGAGATGACGCAGGCGGACATCCCCTTCGTCGCGGGACTGCATCATCGCCTCCTCTTCGACACGTTGAACTCGCGGCTGGGGATCCATTTCCTCTCACGGCTGTATGCGGGCGTGCTCGCGGATCCCGATGCGCGCTGCTGGGTGGGGGTGAGCGGCGGCCAGTACGTCGCGTTCCTCTCCGCGACGAAAGACCTCCATGGCAGCCAGCGGCGGGTGACCGCCGGGGTCCCGCTTCGCGAGCGCCTGATCGCCGGGCTGCACGTGCTCGCCAATCCCAAAGATCTCAAGGCCTACCTCGCGCATCAGGCGCTGCTCGCGTACACGCGCCTCCGGCTGGGAACGCCCTACCCGACGATCCTGACGCTCGGGATGGCGCAATCGATGTGGGGGACCGGGCTTGCACACCGGCTCGTCGATGAGGCGGTGCGCATGTTCCGCGATCAGGGGATCCAGCGCTTCTTCGTGGACACGACCGCCGATAATGCCCGGGCAGCCGCCTTCTACGGGAAGGAGAGCTTCATCAGAGTGGGCTCGGTCGCCGGCAACCTCGTCTTCCGACGCGACATCCCTTGACCACATGGACCGCGTGGCTGCGCGGGGAACGTGCGGCCCTCGCCGTGGTCCTGCTCGTCGGCCTCGCGCTCCGTCTCATGGCCCTCGGAGCGGTCGGCTATCCGAGCGATCCTGCCGAGGTCACGAGGTGGGCCGTCGGGATGCGCGAGTTCGGTCCGCTCGAGTTCTATGACCACATCAGCGGCGGCTACTACCCGGCGGTGCTCTATCTGCTCTGGCCGATCGCCGGCCTCCTCTCCGGGGAAGCGCTGTACGTCGCGGTCAAGGGACTCGCCATCCCGTTCGACCTCATCACCGCCGTCGTGCTGTACCTCGTCGGTCGCCACTACTCGGACCGGCGCGCCGGGGTCATCGCGGCCGGCCTCTTCCTGCTCAACCCCGCAGCGATCGTTGGCGGCCCGTTCTGGGGACAGCTCGACGTCATCGGCGCGCTCTGCATGCTCGGCGCGGTCCTCGCGCTCGGCGAGCGGCGGTATGCGATCGCCGGGATCGCGGCGGTCGTTGGCGGCATGGTCAAGGCGACGTTCGGATCGGTCGTGCTCGTCATCGGAGTCGTGGCTCTCATCGACGCGGTCCGGACGCGTGACTGGCGTCCGCCGGTCAGGGCGATCGCCGGCGGGTTGGCCGGCTATGCGCTCGTCGGACTCGCGTTGCGGCTCACGCCCTGGGGGTATCTCGATCTCGTGCGCGAGGGTGCGCTCCGCTTCGCCTACACGTCGCTCAACGCGTTCAACCTGTGGGCGCTCGTGGCGGGCTTCTTCGAGCCCGACGACGCCTACGTTCGGATCGGGCTCGGCCTGCTGCTGGCTGGCACGGTCGCCGCGTTCGCCCCGCTCTGGTGGCGCCGCGACACGGCGGCGCTCCTCGCGGTGACCGGCGCGGTGGTCCTGGCGTTCTACTTCCTGCCGACGCGCGTCCACGAGCGTTACTTCTTCCCGGCGATCGTCTTGTTCGCGCCGCTCGCCGGAGCGCGGCCGCGGCTTCGCCTGCCGTATGTCGTCATGAGCCTGGCCTTCGCGGTGACGCTGCTGTACTCGCTGTGGAACGGTCCGTACGGGCACCGGCTACTGCCCGGCGGTCTCGACGGGATCGTGTTCGCGCGCACCGGGGTGTACGCGGTGGGCCTCGCGCTCGCCGCGTCCTCGGCCTGGCTGCTCTGGCTTCTGGCGCGCGGCGAGAGCACCTACGTGCCGGCGGTCACGGCACGCTGGTCGCTGCCGGGCGGCAGCACGATCCGGCGCGGTCTCAGCCGGCTCCGGTCCATCCACCCGCTC
This sequence comes from Chloroflexota bacterium, assembly GCA_031364525.1. Taxonomy (GTDB): domain Bacteria; phylum Chloroflexota; class Limnocylindria; order P2-11E; family P2-11E; genus UBA4735. Next base: position 4,231 of record JANLWM010000036.1, read on the forward strand.
GTGCTCTTGATCGTCGCGTTCAACGCGATCGCGCTCTGGCCGGAGCTGATCAACGTGCCGAACGTCAACGACGATGCCTACCACCTGCAGCTCGTCGCTCGTGCCGCCGACGCGATCGGGCGTGGTGAGCATCCCTTCGACAGCTGGCTGCCGACGCTCGAGCTCGGGTTTCCGGTGTTCCTCTACTACCAGCAGCTCCCGCACCTCGCGGTGGTCGCGCTCGACGGGCTGACCCTCGGCCTCGTCGATCTGCGCACGATGTTCGATCTGGTCCGCTATGGGCTGCTGGTGACGCTGCCGCTCACCGTGTACGCGTCGCTTCGCTGGATGGGCTTCTCCCGGACCGGAGCGGCAGCGGCCGCGGCTGCGAGCGCGCTCTTCTCATCGGATCATCGCTTCGGCATCGAGTACGACAGCTTCCTCTGGCGCGGCTATGGCCTTTATACACAGCTTTGGGCGGTCCACCTGTCGTTCGTCGCGCTCGCGGCGTTCTACCGGTCGCTCCAGCGCGGCGGGCGTCTCGTGCCGGTCATCCTTGCCGCAGCCTCCGTCGTGCTCGTGCACCTGGTCTACGGCTACATGCTGGCGATCAGCGCGCTCGTCATCGCGCTCGTCGGCCTGACCCGCGCAGATCTCCGCCGCCGCGTCGTCGTGCTGCTCGCGTCCGGCGTCGGCGTCGTCGCGATCGCTTCGTACCTGGTGCCACCGTACGTCGGCGCGCAGGCGTACCTCGACGTGAGCCCGTTCCTCCCGCAGTTCCGCTGGGATTCGTTCGGGGCGCCGACCATCCTCGGCTGGCTGGTGACGGGCGACCTGTTCGATCACGGCCGCCTACCGGTCCTGACCGTGCTCGTCGGGCTCGGCATCGTCGCCGCGCTCGTCCGTCGCGAGCGCCTCGGGCTCACTGCGGTCGCGCTGTTCGCCGTGTGGCTGGTGCTGTATTTCGGCCGGGCGACGTATGGCCCGCTGGCCGACCTCCTGCCGTTCTCCAATGGCCTGCCGGTCCACCGGTTCATCGGGAGTCTGCAGATCGCGGCGGTGCTCCTCGTCGGCGCGGGTGCGGAGTGGCTGTACGCACGCGCCACCGCCGTGCTCGCGCCCCGCAGGGCCGCCGTGCTCGGGACCATGGTTGCGCTCGTGATCCTCATCCCCGTGCTCGGAGAGCGGTGGTCCTACGAGAGCCTGGATCGGGCGTGGATCGAGCAGACGGCCGCGCTCGTCAGGGCCGACGCGGACGCGAAGGTCATCGCCGACACGCTCGCGCTCCTTCCACCAGGCCGCGTCTACGCCGGCCTCAAGACCAACTGGGGCCAGACACTCGACCTCGGCTCGCCGTTCCGCGGCATCCATCTCTACGAGGTGCTCACGGATCGCGGCTTCGACCAAGTGCGACCGGCGGCATTCTCGTTCTCGCTGAATTCCGATCTGATATTCGACTTCGCTGATGCGCGCCTGGCCGATTACCAGGTGTTCAACGCACGGTACGTCGTCGCTGGGCCGACCACGCCATTCCCGGCGGAGCTGCGCCCGATCGTCCGGACCGCCCGGTACGTTCTCTACGAGGCACCGACGAC
>JANLWM010000198.1:0-7937 GCA_031364525.1 Chloroflexota bacterium
CGTCTATCTCGCGAGCGCCGCGACGAACCAGGCGCTGCTCGGCAATGACGCCGGCTTCAAGGCGGCGGCCGCGACGCTCGACAAGAACACCGTCGGGCTCGGCGACGCGATCGGCTCCGTCTACGGAGACTCCGCCAGGACGACGTTCCTCGCACTGTGGCGCAAGCACATCGGCTTCTTCGTTGACTACACCATGGGTGCGGCCGCGAAGGACCAGGCCAAGAAGGACAAGGCCAAGACCGACCTCGATGGCTACCGCGCTGACTTCGACGCCTTCCTCAGCGGCGCGAATCCGAACCTCCCCAAGGGTGCCGTCGCAGAGCTCCTGATCCCGCACGTCACCGGCATCGCCGGCTTCGTGCAGGCCCAGAACGCGAAGGACACCTCGTCCTTCGACAAGATCGAGACCGCAGCGAACCACAGCCAGAAGATCGCCGACCCGCTGGCTGAAGCGATCGTCAAGCAGATGCCCGCGAAGTTCCCGGGCCAGTAGTCCAGCGATGCAGAGCCTCCGCCTTCGGACCATCGGCTTCGGCGCCGCGCTCGCGACGCTCGTGACGACGGTGGTGGTCGCCCTCGCGATCATCGCCCCGACCTACGGAGGATCCATCGGCTCCAGCCGCGCAGCCGCCTCGGTCACGACGACCGAGCGGCTCGCGGCGGGGCCGTATCAGCTCGCGATCGCGCGCACCGCGTCCGCAGATGGTGAGCGGGCCGACGTGCGGCTTACCGACGCTGCAGGCAGCGTGGTGCCCGGGAAACCGGTCACCGGACTGCTGATCTACGAGGGCAGCGCACCAGGCCACGAGCATCACGACATCCTCATCAGCCGCGAGACCCAGCCAGGCGTGTACACCCTGGACCTCCGCGAGGCCGTCTCCGGCCCCTGGCTCCTCACGATCGTCATCGGCGACGAGAGCCGGGTCGGCTACCTGTTCAACGTTCCGTGATGGCATCCAGGCGGGCTCTTCCTCCGTATGGTGGACAGAACAACCGCAGGAGGACCGCATGACCGCGTTCCACAGAGCGCTCGGGCTCGCCGGAGCCATCGCAATCACCGCAGCGTGTGGCTCTACCGCAGCCCCCGCCGCGACCGCCAGCCCGGCCCCAAAGGCCGCCGACGTCGCGATCGACGTCCAGGCATTCAAGTTCCCGGCGAACATGGACGTGCCGAAGGGCACCAAGGTGACCTGGACGAACAAGGACACCGCGGCGCACACCGTCACCAGCGGGACCCGCCCGAACAAGGACAGCAAGTTCGACAGCCCGCTCCCCGCGGCCGGCACATTCAGCTTCACCTTCGCCGACGCGGGCACGTACGCCTACTACTGCTCTCTCCACAGCGCGATGAACGCGACCATCACCGTCAAATGAGACTGCGGTCTTCTGACACCGGTGGCTTCGCACCGGTGCAGTAGCGGTCACTGCCAATCGCGCGACACGAGCTTCACGAACAGCGCAAGCTCGTCGAGGCGGCGCGCCAGCACCGAGACCACCCCGTCGACGTGCTGGAGCGTCCCCTCGACGACCACCGCGCCCCCAAGATCCACGACCGGCTTGTACTTGGCGTACGTCGCAGGCCGGATGATGATGTTCACCAAGCCGTATTCGTCCTCGAGCGACAGGAACACGTGGCCCTTCGCGGTCTCGGGGTGCTGCTTCACCACCATCGCACCGGCGACGACGACCGTCGATCCGTGGGCCCGCTCCTGGATCCCGACGGACGTGCGGACGCCGCGGGTCTCGAGGCGCTCGCGATAGAAGCGCATCACCTGCGGCCCGGTGGGGATGCCGGTGATCCGGTAGTCGAGCGCGGCGCGCTCCTGCTCGCTCAGCGCCGGGAGCGACGGCGCGGTCGTCGTGGGATACGCGAGGACCGGCCGGGTGAACGTCGGTGACGTGCGGTGTGCATCGCGCGCGCGCCACAGGAGCGCTCGGCGCTGCTCGCCCAGCCCGTCGAAGGCGCCGACGAGCGCGAGGTTTCGGAGCGCCTCTTCCTTCATGCCGACCCGGCGTGCGAAGTCGTCGAACGACGCGAACGCTCCCCTGTGCCGCTCCTCGAGGACCGCGTCCGCCTCGGCCTCGCCAAGGCCTTTCACGCTGGCCAGGCCGAGGCGCACGTCGTGGACCCGGCAGGACCGGTGGCGGGCGATCGTCTTCGAGCTGTCGATGACGTCGGCCGGTCCGCCGGTCTCAGCGCGGCGCTCGACGATCGCCTTCGCCTGGGAGCGGTTCACGTCGACCGGCAGCATCCGGATGCCGTGGCGCTTCACATCCCCGGCGATGACCGCCGGTGAGTAGAAACCCATCGGCTGGTTGTTGAAGAGTCCGACGTAGAACTCGGCCGGGTAGTAGAGCTTGAGATGCGCGGTGTGATACGCGGTGAGCGCGAACGCCGCCGCGTGGCTCTTGCAGAAGCCGAACTCGGCGAACGCGGCGATCTGGCCGAAGATCAGGTTGGCGGTCGGGTCGTCGAGCCCGTGCTCCAGCGAGCCTTTCACGAACGGCGCGCGCAGGCGCTCCATGTCCTCGCTCGACCGTGCGCGGCTCATCGCCCGGCGCAGCTTGTCCGCCTCGGCCGCGCTGAATCCCGCAACGGCCATGGAGACGCGGAGGATCTGCTCCTGGAACAGGATCACCCCGAGGGTCTCTTTCAGAATGGGCTCGAGGAGCGGATGCGCGTACGACACCGGTTCGCGCCCCTGCCGGCGATTGATGTACGGATTCACCATGTTCCCCTGGAGCGGGCCGGGCCGGATGATCGCGACCTCGACGACGATGTCGGCGAAGTTCCGCGGCAGCACCCGCGGGAGCGCCTGGGCCTGCGCCCGGCTCTCGACCTGGAACAGGCCGATGGTGTCGACCTCGCAGATGAGGTCATACACCGCCGGATCGTCGAGCGCGAGCGTGCCGAGGTCGAGGCGAACGCCATGCAGCTCATCGATCATCGCCACGGCGTCCTTGATGAGCGAAAGCGTGCGCAGCCCGAGCAGGTCCATCTTGATGAGCCCGAGGTCCTCGACATCGCGCTTGTCGAACTGCACGACGTTCCGGCCGGGCATCGTCGCGCGCTCGATCGGCACCGTGTCGACCAGCGGCAGCGCGGTGATGAGCATGCCCCCGTTGTGGATGGAGAGATGCCGCGGGAAGTCGGCGATCTCCTCGACGATCTTCTTGTACAGGGGCCAGCGGGCTTGCTCGACGTCGTTCAATGCACTCTGGCCGGCGGGCGGGCCTTCGCTCGGGACCTCATCCACGTTCGCGTCGTGACGGCCGTCGAGGCTCCCGAGCGAAGACCCACCCGCCGGCTTGATGACCATTCGCGAGTCAAAACGCGGGGTGTCCAGGGATCTCGCCAGTCGATCGATGACTTCCGCTCTGAAGCCGAGCGCTTTCGCGACCTCTCGTGATGCCGATCTTGATCGGTAGGTGACGACGTTGCAGACCATTGCGGCGTACTGCTCGCCGTACTTCCGGTAGACGTACTGGATCACCTCCTCGCGATCGTTCGTCGCGATGTCGAGGTCGATGTCCGGCATGGTGTGCGAGTCCTCGGTGAGGAACCGTTCGAACAGCAGGTTGTGGGCGATCGGATCGACCTTCGTGATGTCGAGCACGTACGCGACGATCGAGTCCGCGGCCGAGCCGCGCCCCTGCGCCGGGATCCGGCGCTCGTTGCAGAACCGGACGATGTCCCAGTTGATGAGGAAGAATTCGGCGAGGCCGCAGCGGTGGATGACGTCGAGCTCGTGCGCGAGCTGCTTGGAGACCGCCGGGGTCATGCCGCCGTACTTCGCGCGAGCGCCGTCCTGGCAGAGCGAATAGAGGAACGAGAACGCGGTGTAGCCATCCGGCGCCGGGAAACCCGGGAGCCGCTGGTAGCCGAACCCGAGATCGAGGTCGCAGCGGTCCGCGATCGCGCGCGTGTTCGCGAACCCCGCGGGGTGATGCCCGAGGCGGGCGCGCAGCAGGGCCTCGCTCTTCAGCCAGCGCTCGCCGTTCGCCGCGAGCTGCTTCCCCGCCGCATCGACGGTGGTCCCAAGGTCGATGCAGCGCAGCACGTCGAAGAGCTGGCGCGCCTCCGGCCGGGCGTAGCGCACGTCATTCGTGACCACCGTCGCGATACCGAGCTCGGCGGCGAGCTCGGCCCGCGCATCGCAGCGGTCGATGTCGGCCGGGCCCCAGCGATCGACGAGCTCCGCATAGAGACGGTCCCCGAAGACCTCGCGGAGTCGCGCGAGCGTCTCGGCGTCGTCGCTCTCCGAGAGCGCGATGAGCCCGTCCGCCTGATCGGCGACGAGCGCGAACGTCGCGATCGGCTTCGTCTTCTCACCCGCGAGCTGCGCTGCGGACACGACGCGGCACAGGCTCGTCCAGCCGCTGCGGTCGAGTGCCAGGAGGGTCACCGGGTCCGAGTCGACGAGGCGCAGCTCCGTGCCGAAGATCGGCTTCAGCCCGCGCTCCCGCGCGGCGTTCCAGAACCGCACCGCGCCGTAGAGGCCGTTCGTGTCGGTGAGCGCGAGCGCGTCGTGGCCCAGGTCGACCGCGGCAGCGACGAGATCGTCGACCGACGACGCGCCGTCCAGGAAGGAATAGGGACTATGCGTGTGGAGGTGGACGAAGCCCGGCAAGGCTCAGTCCATGACGCGTTGCAGGAACCATTCGCCACGGCGACGATCGCCGTAGACATCGCACAGCAGTCCGTCGGCGGTCCGTAGGGTCAGGTACTCGCGCGCGACGCCGTCGGCCCACCACTCGCCGTCCACACGCCAGCGCCGCACGACCTCCACCACCACGAATCGCCGGTGCCCGACGCGGAGCGCTCCCGGCTCGCCCTCGCGCCATTCCATGTACGCGGGCAGCGGATCGGCGAAGAGCCTGGTCATTACCTCACTACCTCTTCCCATTCGGCGGCACGCTCGGGCAGGCGGGCCTCTGCATCGACGACGCGCGGTCGGAGCACGACGCCCGGGCCGAGGCGCGTGCGCAGGAACTGCGCTACGGCGATGGCCTCCTCGGCGTGCGCGCCATCCGGCGCGAAAAGCCCGATCTGACGGCCGCTGGCGGGCTCGACGGCGGTGATCTCGAGGACCGCCGATATGACGAGGCCGAGTGCCGGGATCTCTTCGAGTCCCCAGCGCAGCGAACGGATGATGGCCGCTGATTCCGCCGAGGGCGGCAGCAGCGAGCGCTCGAGCCGCAGCGGCAAGAGGTCCTCGCGATCGAGCACGAGGCGCACGCGGAGCGCCGCGAGGCCATCATGACGGAGCGCCTCGGCGAGCTCGTCGGCCGCGGCACGCAGAGCGAAGATGAGGCGCTCGCGCGAATCCACGGGCGCATCCCACATGCGCTTCGCGCGGATACGCCGGCGCGGGGCCACACCACGCACGTCTTCGATCAGCTCACCGGTGGCCAGCGCGTACGCGATCGCTGCGGATCTGCCGAACCGGTCCCCCACGTCTCCGGCCGGGAGCGCGAGGAGCTCACCGATGCGCCGCACCCCCAGGAGCGCGAGCTCCTCGATGACCTTGGGATGGAGCGGCAGCACGTCGAGCGGCAGCACGTCGAGGAACGCGCGCTCGCCACCGGCCGGGATCTCGCTCACCTTCCCCGCGGGCGTGCGCGCTGCCGCGACGCGAGCGACGAACGGCGTCGTCCCGACACCCCCCGCGGCCGTGACCCCACCGGCCGCGCTGCAGGCGCTGATCGCGTTGCGGGCCACCCGGAGCGGCACGCCGAGGAGCCGCTCGGTGCCGCGAAGATCGCAGACGAATGCGCCGTCGTCGGCCACGCCGACACGCGGAAGCATCGCGCAGAGCGCGGCGAGGATCCGCGCGCGCGGCGCCTGCTCGCCCACCGCGACCGCGAGGTACGCCTTCATCCCTGCTCGATCTCCGACCTGCGGTCGGAGACACGCTCAAGGCTGGTGGTACTCACTCGACGCAGCAAAGCTGCTCCTCACTCGTTCTTCATCCCGTTCTCTCCAACAGCTCGCGGCGCATGCCGACGTCGCTCGGCTCGCTGCCCAGGGCTCCGAAGTGGAAGAGCGCGCGCTCGGCGACGAGCGACGTCCATCCGGACGTGCGGCCGAAGCGCTGCTCCCAGGCAACGCGCGCGAACGAGAACGTCGGGATCGCCAGACGCGCGGCGCGCACGTCAGAGATGACCAGGAGCGCGGCGGGCGACGAGCGAACGATCGGGACGAGCGGTGCCAGATCGTCGATGCGGGTGTTGCCGGACGCGAGCTGCGGGCCGGTGTCCACGACCGCGAGCCGGAAGCCGTCGCTGCGCAGCGCCGCGCCCGTCGCAAGCAGCACGTCGTCGCGCGAGCGCGCGCGCACCACGATCAACCGACCAAGGTCGACCCCTGCGCGCAGCGCCGCGCCGGCGTCGAACGTGGCACAGGGATCGACCCAGAGCACGCTGCCGCCGTCACGCTGCGCGCCCGCCGCGGCGCGATACGCGAGTCCGACCTTTCCGATGCTCCCCGGGCCGACGAACGCGAGCGGTGCGCCCGCGGCGAGCCCGGGTGTGAGCGCGTCGAGCGAGCTATCGGTCTGGATCCGTCGCTCGTCCGTCCGCCGCTCGACGGCAGCGCCATGCGACAGCACATGCGTGCCGAACCGCTCCTCGACGCTCGCGATCGCCTGTGCCAGCGCCGTTTCCACGCGCACCGCTCCCCGTTTCCGTCCATCTGGCCTGGCTTCCATAGAACGGATGTTCTAACAGTAAGAAGCCTCGGGGAGGGCGTCAAGTGGCCACCGTCGTGCACGCGAACTGGCCAAAGGGGAGCCACAGGTTGGAAAAAGGCAGCACCGGCCCGGCGACATGCAGCGTCTGCGAGCAGGACGCGTACATCCGCTTGGCCGGCTCCGATGACTACATCTGCGCCCGCTGCTTTTCGACTCGCGCGCCCGACGCTCCTAGAGGGTCGCTGTCTCCACGGACAGGATCGGAGGAAGGTGCTGCGCGATGAGGCTCCAGCTCCGGCCCTCGTCCGCACTCCCCCAGATCTCGCCGTTGGTCGTCCCGAAGTACACGCCGGCGGGATCGAGGCGATCCGTCGCCATACCGTCGCGCATCACTTCATAGCTCGACCCGCGCGGGAGTCCGTTCGCGAGCCTCGTCCAGGTCCGGCCGCGGTCTTTCGTGCGCCAGACCCCGGGGCCCGCCGCCGGGGGTGACATCCGCATCGGGAACTCGAGCGGGAACAGGTACGCCATCTTTGGATCACGCGGATGGATCGCCGACGCGAAGCCGTAATCGGTCGGCAGCCCCTTGGTCACGTTCGTCCACTTCTTGTCGCCGGCGTCCTTGAAGTACGCGCCGGTGTGGGCCTGCTGGAAGCGCGCGCCTGCGACGGTCGGGCTGCCGACCACGTGGTGCACGCAGGTGTAGTCGCCCTCGGGCCCCTGCGGGACCGGCGAAAGGAGACCCTCGTTGTGCCGCGTCCAGGTCTTCCCGCCATCGCTCGTCTCGTACATGCCGGCGGAGCTGATGCCGATCGCCATCATCTTCGGGTCGGCGGCGTCGACGACGATCGAATGCAGGCCGAGGCCACCACCACCCGGGCTCCAGTGCTTCGTGTCCGGATGATCGTTCAGCGAGCGCACCGACTCCCAGCTCTCGCCGCGATCGGTGCTCTTGAACAGCGACGCGGGCTCGGTGCCGATCCACATCACGTCCGGCTCGCTCGCATGGCCTGGCTCGATGTGCCACGTGCGACTGAACGTGCGCTCGTCCCCCTTCGGGAACGCCGGGTTCTTGCCGGGCTTCCAGGTCTTCCCGAGGTCACGCGAGATCTCGACCCGCGGCCCACCCCAGGTCATGTTGATGCCGGCGAACAGCGACTGGCCGTCGCGCGGGTCGAACGCGACGTGATAGACGGGCTGCCCTGGAAAGTACGGGCCCTCGAGCCGCCAGCGCTCGCGCGCGGC
>JANLWM010000082.1:0-3754 GCA_031364525.1 Chloroflexota bacterium
AGAAGGTCCGGACCCGCGAGCGTGGCCTCGAGGCGCTGAAGCAGCTCGTCGAATCACGCCAGGCGCCCGGCACGCGGATCCACGCCGCGATCCTGCACGCGAACGCGCCGGATCGGGCCCGCCTGGTGGGGGACTGGGTGCAAGAGCGCTACCACTGCGTCGAGTTCTGGGTCGATGAGGCCGGTCCCGTGCTCGCCTCGCATGCCGGTCCCGGGACGGTGGCACTGGGCTGGTATCCAGAGGAAACTAGTGCGTAATGCGACTCAGAATGCCGTTCGGGCGGCAACGCAAGGAGTTCCCGTCGCACCTCTGGACCCAGTGTCCGACGTGCGCCGAGATGCTCTTCAACAAGCAGCTTGCCCGGAACAACATGGTCTGCACGAAGTGCGAGCACCACTTCCGGCTCGGGGCGCGCGAGCGCATCGAGCTCCTGGCCGATAAGGGCAGCTTCACCGAGCACGACGTCGATCTCGTGAGCGGCGATCCGCTCGGGTTCACCGACCAGAAGCCGTACCCGCAGCGCATCCAGCAGTCCCAGGCCAAGAGCGGCGAGAAGGATGCCGCGATCTGCGGCACGGTGCGCATCGACGAGAACCAGGTCGAGCTCGCGGTCATGGACTTCGACTTCATGGGCGGCTCGATGGGGAGCGTCGTCGGAGAGAAGCTCACCCGCGCCGGCGAGCGCGCCCTCGCGAACCGCACACCGCTCATCATCGTGTCCTCGTCCGGCGGCGCGCGCATGCAAGAGGGCACGCTGTCGCTCATGCAGATGGCGAAGATCCTCGGCGCGCTCCATCGCCTTGATGAGGCCGGCCTGCCGTACGTCAGCGTCGTCACCGATCCGACCACCGGCGGGGTGCTCGCGTCGTTCGCCTCGCTCGGCGACCTCATCCTTGCCGAGCCGAACGCGCTCATCGGCTTCAGTGGCGCGCGCGTGACGAGCGAGACGATCGGCGAGAAGCTGCCAAAGGGCTTCCAGCGGTCCGAGTTCGTCCTCGAGCACGGGTTCGTCGATCAGGTGGTCCCGCGGTCGCAGCTCCGCGATCGTCTCGCGTACTTCCTGAACGCGTTCCGGCCGAGCGCGCGTGACCTGCGGTGGTCGCTCTAATGGATCTCGTAGACCGGATCCTCGGCACGAAGGCCGCCGACAGCAACGGCCACACCCCGATGGACAGCGGGCTCATCACCGATATCGCGGCGCTCACGACCCCGCGCCGGCCCGGGCTGTGGGTGCCGCTGGCGCGCGTGCTGCAGCGGCCGCACGCGATCGAGGTGATCAACGGCGTCTTCGACAAGTTCGAGGAGCTGCACGGTGACCGCGGCTACCGCGATGACCCGGCCGTCGTCGGCGGCATCGCCGAGCTGGGGGGCGTCGGCCCGGTCGTCGTCGTCGCGCAGCAGCGCGGCAGCACCACCGAGGAGAACATCGCCCGCAGCTTCGGGATGCCCTATCCCGAGGGCTACCGGAAGGCGATCCGCCTCTACCGGATGGCCGAAAAGTTCCACCTGCCGCTGGTGACGCTGGTCGATACGCCCGGCGCGTACCCCGGCCCCGAGGCTGAGGAGCGTGGCCAGGCCGAGGCGATCGCGAAGGCCATTGCCACGATGTGCGGCCTCCAGACCCCGATCGTCGCCGTCATCCTTGGCGAAGGTGGCTCCGGCGGCGCGCTCGCGCTCGCGGTGGGGGATGTCGTGCTCGCGCTCCAGAACGCCATCTACTCCGTCATCTCGCCGGAAGGCGCGGCCGCGATCCTTTGGCGGAGCGCGACCGAGGCGGAGAAGGCCGCGAACGCGCTCAAGCTCGCCGCGGCAGACCTGCTGCGCCTGGGCATCGTGGATGGGCTCATCCCCGAGCCCGCCGGCGGTGCACACACCGATTCGGCCGCGACGATCGCCGCGATCAAGACCGCGATCGTCGCGCAGGTGGACCATCTCGGCCGGGTCCCGATCGCCGATCTGCTCTCTGCCCGCTACGAGCGCTACCGGCATATCGGAACGTTCGTCGAACCCCTGGCCGGCGTCGTCGCCGCGCCGAAGACCGAGCCGTTCTGGCGGCGCATGATGCGGGGCATATGAGCGACAACGACGAGGTCCTGGGGCTGCTCGACGATCTGGTCCGCCTGGCGGAAGGCTCGTCGGCGAGCGTCATCGAGGTCGAGGGCGAGGGGATCGGTGCCACGATCGTTCGAGTTGCGAGCGCCGTGACGGCGCCCGCCGCCGCAGCGCGCGCATCCGCCCCGAAAGCACCCGAGCCCGCGAAGGTGCACTCCACCGGGGTCGGGATCTTCAGCGCGTCAAAGGAGTGGAGCTCCGGCGACGAGGTGAAGAAGGGGACCGTGCTCGGCGCCGTGCAGTCGCTCGGCGCGATGACCGACGTGGTCGCCCCCATCGACGGCGTGCTGCGCGACGTGTTGGTCGCCGGCGGCGCGCCCGTGGAGTACGGCCAGGCCCTCTTCGCGATCGAGAAGCGGTAGCGCCTCCTCTCGGAGGTCATTCCTAGACTGGATCGGCAGATGTCGAAGCAAGCATGGCTGTTCCCCGGTCAGGGCTCGCAGGGCGTTGGGATGGGGAAAGCGCTTGCCGATTCGTTTCCAAGCGCCGGGCGTGCTTATGACGAGTCGAATGCCGCACTTCGATTCGACCTCCGCATCCTCTGTTCAGACGGACCGGCCGCGGAGCTCGAGCGTACCGCGAATGCACAGCCGGCCATTCTCGCGACGTCGATCGCTGCGCTGCGAGCCGCTCAAGCTGAGGGCCTGGCCCCCGATGACCCGATCCTGCTCGGGCACTCCCTCGGCGAGTTCACTGCACTTGTCGCAGGGGGCGCGCTCGACTTCGGTGACGCGCTCCGGCTCGTCCGCAAGCGCGGCGAGCTCATGCAGGCGGCGGACACATCCGGCGGCATGGCCGCGGTCCTCGGGCTCGACGCCGATGTCGTCACGAAGGCGATCGAGGGCACCGGCATCGTGGTCGCGAATGACAACGCTCCGGGTCAGGTCGTCATCACCGGACTGCTCGCATCGATGCCCGCGGCGACCGAGGCGCTCAAGGCCGCGGGCGCGAAGCGCGTCATTCCGTTGAAGGTGTCGGGCGCGTTCCACTCGCCCGCGATGCGAGCGGTCGCTCCCGCGCTCGCCGAGGCGATCCGGGCCACTCCGTTCCATGAGCTCACGTACCGCGTGATCGCAAATGTGGACGCGGAAGTGCACGAACATGCGGCCGATTTCGTGACATTGCTCGAACACCAGGTGCACTCTCCCGTACAGTGGGCCGCGTCAGTGCGGCGCGCCGCTGGGGAGGGCGCGACGACCTTCATCGAGTTCGGCAACGGCAACGTCCTTTCCGGGCTGGTGAAGCGGATCCTCCCCGACGCTCGCGTGGCGAACGTGTCGGACCCGAAATCGTTGGAGGAGGCGCTCGATCTCGTTCGATAAGATCCTCATCGCGAACCGGGGCGAGATCGCCGTGCGCGTCATTCGCGCCTGCCGCGAGATGGGCATCCAGAGCGTCGTCGTGTACAGCGAGGCCGACGCCCACAGCCTGCCGGTCCACCTGGCGGACGAGGCGATCTGCATCGGACCGGCGAACTCGCGCGACTCCTATCTGAACATCCCCGCCATCATCTCGGCCGCGCTCATCTCGGGCGCGCAGGCGATCCACCCGGGCTACGGGTTCCTCTCCGAGAACGCGGACTTCTCCGAGGTCTGCAAGGAGCACGGGCTCGTGTTCATCGGCCCGCCGCCGGAGGTCCTCG
>JANLWM010000130.1:0-4589 GCA_031364525.1 Chloroflexota bacterium
GTCGTCGCAGGCACGAAGGACTCGGTCATGATGGTCGAGGCCGGCGCGAACCAGATCAGTGAGGACAAGCTCATCGAGGCGCTCGCCCTCGCCCAAGAGGGCATCGCGAAGCTCTGCGAGGCCCAGGAGGAGCTCCGGCGAGCCGCCGGGAAGCCGAAGATGGCGTGGACGCCGCCGGTGCGCGACGAAGCCAAGCTCGGACCGGTGCGCTCCTTCTTCGAGCAGCGCGTCCGCGCGAAGCTCCGCAACGCCGATAAGGCCCAGCGCGAGGCCGGCCTCGACGACCTGAAGGATGAGGCCAAAAAGCAGTTCGTCACGACCGACGGCCCGATCACCGCTGAGGAGATCACCGCCGAGTGGGACGCCGTGCTCGAGCACGAGTTCCGCACAGCGGTCGTCGAAGAGAAGCTCCGGCCGGACGGCCGTGGCACCAAGGACATTCGCGAGCTCGAGATCGAGGTCGGGATCCTTCCACGGACCCACGGGTCGGCGCTCTTCCGCCGCGGCCAGACCCAGGTGCTGTCGATCGCGACCCTCGGCCCGTCCGGTGACGAGCAGATCATCGACACCCTGTCCCCGGTCGACAGCAAGCGCTACATGCACCACTACAACTTCCCGCCGTACTCGGTCGGAGAGGTCCGGATGATGCGTGGCGCCGGCCGGCGTGAGATCGGTCACGGCGCGCTCGGCGAGCGGGCCCTTCTCCCTGTCGTACCGACAAAGGAAGAGTTCCCCTACACGATCCGCGTGGTCAGCGAGACGCTCGAGTCCAACGGCTCGTCGTCGATGGCCTCGACCTGCGGTTCGACACTGTCGCTCATGGACGCGGGCGTCCCGCTCAAGGCCATGATCGGCGGCATCGCGATGGGCCTCGTCCTGGAGAACGGGAAGCACACGATCCTGACGGATATCCAGGGCCTCGAGGACCACTACGGCGACATGGACTTCAAGGTCACCGGTTCGGAGACCGGCGTGACCGCGCTCCAGATGGACATCAAGGTCAAGGGGATCACCCTCGAGATCATGCGCGAGGCGCTCGCCCAGGCCCGTGAGGCCCGCCTCTTCATCCTCGCCGAGATGAAGCAGGTCATCGACAAGCCACGTGCCGACCTCTCCAAGTACGCGCCGCGCATCGACACCGTCAAGATCAACCCGGACAAGATCCGCGACATCATCGGTCCCGGTGGCAAGATGATCCGTGCGATCCAGTCGGAGTCCGGCACGAACATCGAGGTGGAGGACGACGGCACCATCCGCATCACCGGCGCGAAGCCGGAGGGCCGCGACAAGGCCCGCGCGATGATCGAGGGGCTCACGAAGGAGCCCGAGGTCGGCGAGGTGTACGAGGGCAAGATCACCCGGATTATGTCCATCGGCGCGTTCGTCGAATACCTGCCCGGCAAGGAAGGCCTCGTCCGGGTCTCCGAGATCTCCAACGACCGCATCAACAACATCGAAGACGCCGTCAAGATCGGCGAGCACGTGAAGGTCAAGGTCGCCGAGGTCGACCGGCAGGGCCGGGTGAATCTCTCGATCCGCGCCGTCAACGAGGATCCCGAGGAGTTCGCGCGCCGCTCGCGCGAACAGCGCGCCCGGTTCGCCGAGCGTGGTCCCGGCGATGGCGACCGGGGCGGATTCCGCCCGGGTGGTGGAGGCGGCTTCCGGCGGAGCGGTCCGCCGAGGTAGCCAGACCCTCCTGAACGCGCTCATCGTCACGGCCGACGATCTCGGGATATCCCCGGGGGTGACCCGGGGTGTCCTCGAGTCGCACCGGAACGGGGTCGTCCGCTCCGCGTCGCTGCTTGTGACCTTTCCGGACAGTGCGGAGGGCGCCGCCCTCTCGCGCTCCGAGCGCGGGCTCGAGACCGGCCTCCACGTCGACCTCGTCGGCGGGAGACCGGTCTTGGACCCCGCGAAGGTGCCGTCGCTCGTCGACGCCGACGGGTGCTTCCATCGGCTCGCCGCTTTCACCGCTCGCCTGTTCACCGGTCGTATCCGGACGGCGGACCTTGCGGCCGAGATCCGCGCCCAGGTGGCCCTGGCCCGGTCGTGGGGGATCGAGCCGCTGGCCTGGGACTCCCATCAGCACACCCACCTGATGCCACCGGTCGCCAGGGTCGTCGCCCACCTCGCCCGCGAGGAGCGCGTGCGCTACCTCCGCCGGGCGAGCGGACCACGCCTGGCCGCCCCCGTGAAGGCGCAGCTGCTCACGCTGTCCACGCTCGCCGACCGGGTCCTGCTGCGCGGCCTCCCGGGAAATGACTGGTTCGTCGACCTTTCCTCGCTGCCCCAGCGGCCGGACGCCGCAGGCATCGCGCTGTACGCGGCATATCGCGGTGTCGGCGAGCTCATCGCACACCCCGGGTATCCGGACGATGCGCTCCGCGCGACCGGCGATGGCCTGGTGCTGCAGCGGCACGACGACCTCATGGTGCTGAGCGACCCGCTCCTTCGGAGCGCGCTCGGCGACACCGTGCGCTGGCGGGTGCCGTAATGCCAGGTGGAACGACGACCGCAGCCCTCGAGCGTGCAGTGCACCGCTATCGGTCCGCGCCGGTCGCCGCGCGCACGCTGGTCCACGGGCGCGCGTTCCTCTCGGATCTCGCCGTCGTCGACCGTTATGTGCCGCAGCACGGCTTCATCGTCGACCTCGGGTGTGGCCACGGCCTGTTCGCGAATCTCCTCGCGGAGGCCGCAGCGGGCCGGCGCGTGCTCGGGATCGACGTCGATGAGCGAAAGATCGCGGTCGCGCGAGGCACCGTGCAGGGGCGTGACAGCCTCCGTTTCGAGGTGGGGGACATCGTCCGCGAACCGGCACCGAAGTGCGACGCGGTGACCGTCGTGGATGTCCTGTACCTCTTGGCGCCCTCCGATCAGGAAGCAGTGCTCCGGAACGCCGCTGCGGCCCTCGCGGAGAACGCGCCGCTCATCGTGAAGGCCCAGGAGCGCAGGGCCAGCGCGCGGTACCTGTTCGGCTACACCCAGGAGCTCATCGCAACGGCGATCGGCCTGACCCGCGGGGCCACGACCGGGCTGCACTTCCTGTCGCGCCAGGAGGCGCTCGCCATGTTCGAGCGGGCGGGCTTCCTGGTGGACGTGATCGAGATGCCCGGCCGGCCGTACACCGACGTCGTCTATCTGGCCCGAAAAGCACCGGCAAGCCGATAATCAACGACGTGGACGACGCTCTTGCCCTGCTGGCCGGCGAGATCGGCGCCTGCACGGCCTGCCCGCTCCACCGGAGCGCGAAACAGGCCGTCCCGGGCGAGGGGAGCGCCGAGTCCGGCATCCTCTTCCTCGGCGAGGCGCCCGGCTACAACGAGGACGTCCAGGGCCGTCCGTTCGTGGGCGCCGCCGGCCAGCTGCTCGATCAGCTCCTGGCCGGCATCGGCCTGGACCGCACCAAGGTGTTCATCACGAACGTCGTGCGACACCGGCCGCCGGAGAACCGCGATCCGGTCCCGGAGGAGGTGGCTGCGTGCCACGTCTGGTTCGAGCGGCACCTCGCGGTCCTCAAGCCGAAGGTCGTCGTGACCCTTGGCCGCCACGCCATGTACAAGTTCTTTCCCGGCGAATCGATATCGCGTGTCCACGGGCACGCACGAAAGAAGGACGGCATCACCATTTTCCCGGTCTTCCATCCCGCAGCCGCGCTGCATCAACCCTCGCTCCGAGCTGATCTGAAGAAGGACTTCGAGGCGCTCGCGACATTCCTCGAGACCGCGCCGCGACCGGCGACCGTCGCACCCGAGCCCGTGCCGGCGAAGACGCCAGAGCAGATGACCCTCCTTGGCTAGCCCGGTCCGCGTCATCCCCCTGGGTGGCGTCGGTGAGATCGGCAAGAACATGATGGTCATCGAACAGGGCAACGACATCGTCATCGTCGACTCGGGGCTCATGTTCCCGGACGAGCAGATGCCGGGCATCGACATCGTGATCCCGGACATCCGCTACCTCCGCGAGCGCAAGGACAAGGTCCGCGGCATCCTGATCACGCACGCGCACGAGGATCACATCGGCGCGCTGCCGTACGTCCTGCGCGATTTCCCGCTGGTGCCGATCCACGGCACCAAGCTCACGCTCGGTCTGATCAAGACGAAGCTCCGCGAGCACAAGCTCGCCGACAAGACGATCTTCCGCGAGATCGAGCCCGGCACCCCGTTCCAGGTGGGGCCGTTCAGCTGCGACTCCTACTACGTGTGCCACAGCATCCCCGACGCGGTCGGGATGACCATCCAGACCGCTCAGGGCACGCTCGAGCACTCCGGCGACTGGAACTTCGATCACACCCCGCTCGACGGCAGGCAGACCGACTTCGCCCGTCTCTCGGAGATCGCGGCGAAGGGCGTGATGCTCCTGATGTCGGACTCGACCCGTGCGGAGGTGCCGGGATACACGCCCTCGGAACGACATGTCGGCGAGATCTTCGATGGCATCATGTCGCGCGCGCAGGGCCGGATCATCACGACGACATTCGCGTCGAACATCTCCCGCATCAAGCAGATCGTGGATATCGCGAGCGCCTGGGGCCGGAAGACCGCGATCATCGGCCGCTCCATGGAGAACTACACGAAGACCGCGAAGGAGCT
>JANLWM010000209.1:0-14862 GCA_031364525.1 Chloroflexota bacterium
CAGGATCACCGCCTCCGCGCTCGCGTAGCCGAACTGGAAGTTCTGGAACGCGTCCAGATAGATGCTGTAGACGAGCGCGCGGGTCGCATCGACCGGACCGCCGCGCGTCAGCAGGTGGATCTGGGTGAAGGCCTGCAGCACGCCGATCGTGTCGACGACGAGCAGGAAGAAGAGGGATGGCGACACCATCGGCACGGTGATGCGGGTGAACAGCCGGGCGCCATGCGCCCCATCGAGATGTGCCGCTTCGTAGATCTCCTCCGGCACACCCTGCAATCCGGCGAGCAGCACGATGATGTTCGTGCCGAGCGTCAGCCAGATCGTCGTGATCGCCACCGCGATGATCGCGGTGTTCGGCTGGATGAGCCATTGCGGTCCGACGACGCCGATGAGCGAGAGCACGAAGTTCAGCAGACCGAGGCTCGGGTTGAACAGCAACAGCCAGATGATCGAGCCCACGGACGCCGAGATGGCGATCGTGCTCGACATCAACGTCCGGAAGATGTTGATGCCTCGCAATCTCTGATTCAGGAGCACGGCGAGGACGAGCCCCAGGCCGATGCCGAACGGGACGGTGTAGAGGACGAACAGCGCCGTCGCGAGCAGTCCCGAGTGGAAGATCGGTGACGCCAAGAGGTCGGTGTAGTGGTCGAGGCCGGCGAACGTCGAGATCGCACCGCTCTGACGGGTGTAGAAGAAGCTGAGGTAGATGGTGCGGCCGAGCGGGATGAACACGAAGGCCGCGAACAGGAGCAGCGATGGCAGAAGGTACGCCACGCCGATCCCGAAGCCACGCGCGTCGCGGGCAGTCCAACGCATCACGTCCGCGGCATCGTACATTCGTTGGTCAGTAGCATTCCGAACGTGGCACCTCCGCCGTCGATGCGCGAGCTGGCCAGGGCGTGGTTCGACGTCTCGACCCAGTCCTTCGGCGGTGGGACCAGCACGCTGTTCATGATCCGGCGCGTCCTGGTCGACCGGTGGGGCTGGATCACGCCGCGCGAATTCACGGAGAGCTGGGCACTCTGCCAGCTGAGCCCGGGCATCCACCTCGTGGCCCTCGCGGGGCTGCTGGGCCGGCAGATCGCGGGCCCGCGCGGTGTGCTCGTGTCGGTCATCGGGCTGATGGTCCCCGCGGCGATCATCACGGCGATCCTCACCGCCGGATTCGGCCAGATCGCGCAACACCCCCTCACGCTCGCGGCGCTCGCGGGAATAGCGCCCGTTTCGGGAGGCATGGCGATCGGGCTCGCGCTCACCACCGCCGGCGCGGTGATGCAACGCGGCCGGCTGGCGATCGTCGACGTCGCCGTGATCGGCACCGCGTTCATCTTCCTGACAGCGAGCTCGCAGCTGACGATCGCCGTGATCCTCGCCGCCGGCATCTTCGGCGCGCTGTTCCTCGGACGAAAACGGCCCACCTCGAGCGACGCGCCGGTGAGCTGATGCCCGAGCAGCTCGAGCTCTTCTTCATCTTCCTGCGGTCCTCGGCGCTCGCGGTCGGCGGCCTCGCATCGCTTCCGCTGCTCCGCGCCGACCTCGTGCCCCAGTACGTCAACGACGCCGCCATCGTGCAGGCCCTCGCGATCGGCAGGCTCGGTCCGGGGCCGAACGGCCTGTACATCGTGAGCCTCGGCTACCTCGTGGCGGGGTGGACGGGCGCGCTGTATGCGCTGGTCGGCGCGAGCCTCGCCCCCCTCGCGATCCTGCCCGCGACGTCGCTTGCGCGGCGCTGGCTCTTATCGCGCTGGTTCGGAGGACTCGTGCGCGGGGTCGCCCTCGGCACGGGCGGACTGCTGCTCGCGACAGGGGTCTCGATCGTGAACGCCGGCGGCACCCAGTGGTGGCAGCTCGCCCTCGTCGTCATGACGGTGGTCGTGACCGTGAACGGCAGGCTGCATCCGGCGGTCTCGATCGTGATCGGCGGCGCCGTGGGGCTGACGCTCGGCCGCTAGGCCCAGGCCAAGACTGTCAGTACGCGGATGACTCCAGCGCCGCAAGGTGCGCGGCCTGTTCGGCGGCCGCCGAGACCGATCCCACGTCGCAGGGTCGCCATTCGTGGTGCTCGTGCGCATCGCACGATGCGTCAGGGCAGTAGGCCAAGCCGCTCCCGACGCGGTGGAGCTGGCCGATCTCGGCCGTGCCCCATTGATGGTCGGCGCGGATGCAGACACTGGAGACGAGGTCGCCCACGGGGGATACCGAAGCATCGCCCGTGCCAGGGCCAGAATGGCCGTCCGGCCGGGGGCAAACGGCCCCGCCCAGACCGGACTATGGTTGCGTCACACGCGTCCCAAGAAGAACGGAGTCGAAAGTGAACGGCACAGTCAAGACCCTCACCGATCGCGGGTACGGATTCATCGCGCAGGCAGACGGGACCGACCTCGTCGTCCACCGCTCGCAGGTGGCGGGCGGCGGCTTCGACCGGCTGGTCGTCGGCCAGGCGGTCACTTACGAGAAGGGCGTCAGCTCTCGTAACAACAAGGAAGAGGCGCAGAACGTCACACCGGCCTAACGGCCGCGGCTAACGACGCACATTCCACGCGGATCCCGGGCCAGAAGCCCGGGATCTTCGTTTTCTCGGCGCCTGTCGAAGAGTGGCCATCCCGCTCGTCGTAGGAGTGAAATAGCGCATACGGGAGGCACACGTGAAATACATGCTCATGTTCATCAGCGACGACTCCAACTGGGACCCGAGCAAGCCCGAGATCCAGGAGGCCTACAAGCGCGTGGGCGAATGGTTCGAGCAGCACAGCAAGAGCGGCAAGATCGTGGGCGGCGAGGAGCTGAAAAGCACGGCCACCGCGACGACGGTCCGCCAGCGCGGGGGCAAGATCACGGTCACGGATGGCCCGTACAGCGAGTCAAAGGAGTCGATCGGCGGCTACGCGCTCGTTGACGTCAAGGACCTCGACGAGGCCATCGCCATGGCGAAGACCTGGCCGGTGCTCAGCGCGATCGAGATCCGCCCGCTCGTGACCCACGACGACCCGTCGGCGCGCCTGGAGCCGTGACCCCGTGACCGCTGAGATGGACTGACGGAGGCGCTCGAGCGCGTCTTCCGCGAGGAACACGGGCGGCTCACCGCCGCCCTGGTCCGCTCGCTCGGCGACTGGGATCTGGCCGAGGAGCTCGTACAGGACGCACTCGTCGCGGCGCTCGAGCACTGGCCCCGCGATGGCATCCCGGAGAACCCCGGCGCGTGGCTCATGACGACCGCGCGGCACAAGGGCATCGACCGCCTTCGCCGCGAGGCCCGGTACCGCGACAAGCTCGCGCTGCTTCAGGAGGAACCGATGCAGAGGTCGCCGGCCGGAGGTGACGAGCGGCTCGAGCTCATCTTCGCCTGCTGCCATCCCGCGCTCCCGCGGGAGTCGCAGGTCGCCCTGACGCTGCGGAGCGTGCTCGGCATGACCACCGCCCAGATCGCCCGCGCCTTCGTCACGCCGGAGTCGACCATCGCCCAACGGCTCGTGCGCGCGAAACGGAAGATCAGGGACTCGGGGATCCCGATGCGTGTCCCCGATGAGGGCGAGCTCCCGGACCGGCTCACTGAGATCCTCGCGGTGCTCTACCTCCTGTTCAACGAGGGATACGTCGCGAGCGCGACCCCAGAGCGGCGCGACCTCGCGGAGGACGCGCGGTGGCTCGCCGAGCTCGTGGTCCGCCTCATGCCGGACGAGCCCGAAGCGATCGGGCTGCAGGCGCTGATGGCGTTGCAGCTGGCGCGAGCCGCGGCCCGCTTCACACCGGATGGCAGGCTGGAGCTGCTCCAGGACCAGGATCGCTCGCGATGGGATCGCCAGGCGATCGCCGGTGGCCTCGCGCTCCTGGAGCGCGCCGGGAGGATGCGGCGATCTGGTCCATATCAGGTGCAGGCAGCCATCGCGGCCTGTCACGCGGAGGCGAGGTCGTGGGATGAGACCGACTGGACCCAGATCCTGATGCTCTACGAAGGGCTCGTCCGGATGACAGGCTCCGCCGTGGTGCGCTTGAATCGTGCGATCGCGCTCTCACATGTGGCCGGACCGGCGCGCGCGCTCACGGACGTCGATGCGCTGTCCGACGAGCTCGGCCGCTACCACCTGTTCCACGCGACGCGCGCGGCCCTCCTCCGCGATCTCGGCCGTCCGGATGACGCGCGGGAGGCCGATCGGCAGGCCCTTGGGCTCACGGAGAATCCGGCCGAGCGCGCCCTCCTGATGGAGCGGATCGGGCAGTGACCCGCGCCTGCATCTTCTGCCGCGTTCTGTCCGGCGAGCTGCCCGGCAACATCGTGCACCGCGATGACCGCGTGATGGCGTTCCTCGATGTGAGCCCGCTCACCCTTGGTCACGTCCTCGTTGTTCCGATCACCCATGCCGATTCCCTCGATGACCTGCCGCCCGCGCTCGTCGGACCGCTGTTCGAGGTCGTCCGGCGGATGTCCATCGCGATACAGCGGGGGCTCGACGCGGGCGGCTCGTTCGTCGCGATCAATACCCGGATCAGCCAGACGGTGCCGCACGTCCATGTCCACGTCGTTCCACGGAACGAGGGTGACGGCTTGTTCAGCCCGCGCCCGATCTGGAAGCGCCGCTCCTACGCCGACGAGGCGGATGCCGCGGAATACGCCCGAAAGCTGAGGGCCGCCTACGCGGACGTCGCCGCCGGCCGGTAGCGGGCCGGTGTCAGCGCCCATTTCACAGGGTCTTTACGCCTGAGTCCCCCATTCGCGCAACCACAGGCGGTCCTGATGCGATAGCAATGACAGCGATGGACGACCGGACTCCCGCCACGAGCCCCGACCCGGCCCAGCCGGCCATCGCGACGCAGCAACCGGCGCGCGCGACCCGGCCGACGCGGCCCGTGAAGCCCACGAAGCGCGGTCTGAGCCGGCGCACCGTGATCGTCGGAGCCGGTGCCGCGGCCGGCAGCCTCGCGGTGTCGCGGGTCATCGGCCTGCACAAGATCGGACCCGATCCGCTCGCGCTCGTGCAACCGGGTCTCGCCGCGCCGACGGTCAACACGAAGGACTGGGTCAGCCCGCTCGATCAGCCGGAAGCCCAGGTCGCACAGCTTCTGCGCCGCACCACGTTCGGCATGACGCGTCCCCAGTACGACGCCGCGCTGAAGGACGGATTCAAGACGACCGTCGACAAGCTCGTCGAAACGCCTGCCGCGCTGCCAAAGGATCTCGCGGGCGCGGATGCCGCGACCCAGGACAAGCCGATCAACGCCGCGGCGCTGCAGGCGTGGTGGCTCGACCACATCCTGACGACGCCGACGCCATTCGCTGAGCGGATGACGTTCTTCTGGCACGGCCACTTCACCAGCGACTATCGCAAGGTCGGTGGCCAGTACCCCTTCCTCTATTGGCAGAACCAGACCTGGCGGAAGTTCGGGCTCGGCTCGTTGCGCGACATGCTCTACCAGGTGACGATCGATCCAGGGATGCTCCGCTATCTCGACCTCGGACAGAGCACCGGCAAGTCACCCAATGAGAACTACTCGCGCGAGGTCATGGAGCTCTTCACGATGGGTGTCGGCACATTCACCGAGGACGACGTCCGTGCCGGCGCGAAGGCCCTCGCCGGTTGGCGGGAACCGGTGACGCAGCCGATGGTCGACTACCTCGTCGCACGGGCACAGCAGCAGGGCCGACCGGCGCCGAGGAACCTCGTCGCCGACACCGTGAAGACGGGCGTGTTCGATCCCGCGCGCTCCTACAGGGGCGCGCTCACGTTCCTGGGCGAGACGAAGCAGTGGGACACGAACAGCGTGCTCGACAAGATCATGGCCCAGCCGTCGGTCGCGCCGTACCTCGCGAGCAAGGTGATCCGTGAGTTCGTGACCCCGGATCCGTCCGACGAGTACGTGACGCGGATCGCGGACAGCTGGAAGAAGAGCAAGTACGACGTCAGGACGCTGATGCGCGACGTGTTCATGAGCCCCGAGTTCCTGCAGCCATCCACCTACCGCGCGCTGGTGAAGTCCCCGACCGAGGTGATGGTGCACGTGGCGCGCGCGCTCGAGCAGCCCGCGATGTCCCGCACGATCGCGCAATCCGGCTCCGGCATGGGGCAGGGGCTCTACGACCCGCCCGAGGTCGGCGGCTGGCCGAGCAACGCCTCGTGGGTCTCGAGCAACAACGTGCTCACGCGTGTGAACTTCGCCGTCACGACCCTCACCGGGCTGCCGAAGCTTCCGGCATTCGGCAACGCCCACCAGATCCACCTTGACGGGATCGTCTCACCGCAGACTGCGCAGCTGCTGAACTCGGCGAGCGATGACCAGACCCGCTGGCTCATCCTCCTGGCCTCGCCGGAGTTCCAGCTCAAATGAACGAGCGAGCGAGGTAAGAAGATGGGCCTCCAGAACATCGGCATCGAAAAGATCTCGCGCCGGGATTTCCTTCAGAAGGGCCTGGTCTTCGGCGCCGGGGCGCGCGGCCTCGCCGCCGGATACGCCGCGGTGCCGGACGTCTTCGCGAAGGCCGTCTACGCCGCGAAAGGCGCGGGGGTCACGAACGACCGGGTCCTCGTGATGATCCAGCTCGGTGGCGGAAATGACGGTCTCCAGACGGTCATCCCGATCAGCGATGGCAAGTTCCGCGACCTTCGGCCGACGCTGGGCAAAGAAGCCGACTCCGCGCTGCGGCTCGACAACAGCTGGGGTCTCCACCAGAACCTCAAGGGCCTCAAGTCCCTGTACGACGACGGTAAGGTCGCGGTCATTCAGGGTGTCGGTTACCCCAAACCGAGCTTCTCGCACTTCGATTCGATCCGGGTCTGGGAGACCGGCGATCCGTCGAGGAAGCAGCAGAACGGCTGGCTCGGCAAGACGATCGAGAAGAATTACGACTCGGCCGGCCATCCGCTCATCGGCTGTGCGACCGGAACGACATCGGTCCCGGGCGCGCTCCGCGACCTGCAGGCGACCCTGACCGTCATCAATGACCAGTCCTCGTTCAAGTTCCAGGGCAACAGCGACAACGTCGACAAGGTGATGGGCACGCTCTACACGGGAACTCCCGGGATCTACGGCGCGCTCTTCGACACGGCGATGTCGACGGTGCGCGACACCGTCGCGCAGCTGAAGACATCGGCGGCGAAGTACGTGCCAAAGGGGAGCTACTCGGACAACCAGAAGCTCGTCTTCAGCTCGAAGAACCAGCTCGCGGCCGCGCTCCAGCTCGCCGCGGAGCTCATCGTCACCGGCACCGGCGTGAAGGTCCTGCACGTGACCCTCGGCGGCTTCGACACCCACTACACCGAGCAGGCGCGGCACGCCGCGCTCATGGGCTACCTCGACTCCGCAGTGTCCGCGTTCCACGCCGACCTGACCGCGTACGGCATGGCCGACCGCGTGATGATCGCGACGTGGTCCGAGTTCGGACGCCGTCCACAGGAGAACGCGAGCGGCGGCACCGATCACGGCACCGCCGCCCCGGTGATCATCATCGGCGACCCGGTGAAGGGCGGCTTGTACGGGCAGGGCCCGAGCCTCTCGAAGCTCGACACGTCGCAGAACGTCTCGTACACCGTCGACTTCCGATCGGTCTACCAGGAGATCCTGACCTCGCACCTCGGCGTAGATGGGCAGGATGTCCTCGGGCAGGGCTTCGAACGTATCCCGTTCATCCGGTCGGCGGCCTAGACATGCCGGGGTGGGCGCTGAAGCTCTCGGCGGTCTTCATCACGCTCTTCACCCTCGCCGGCTCGTTCGGATACGCGAGCGCACACGTGAAGAACGCGAACGCGCCACTGCAGCCGCCGGTCGCGGACCGGCCGGCAGCCACATCGGCCCCCTCGACGACGGCCTCGCCGATCCCGTCGATCGGGCCGCTCATCACGCTTCGCCCCGGCGTGCGGCCGCCGACGGTCACGCCCGGACCCCGGCTCACCCTGGCGCCCGGAGTACGGACGGCGACGCTCGCGCCGCTGACGTTCACCCACACTTCCTAGACTTCGCCCATGGACGACCCGCAGCTCTTCTTCTGGATCGCCGCGAGGGCGACGGGTCTGGCGTCGTACATCGCGCTCTGCCTATCGATCCTCTCGGGCGTCGCGCTGCGCACGTCGGTGCTCGACTTCCTCGCGAAGAACCGACAGCTGCGATCCCTCCACGACTTCATGACCTGGCTCTGGATCCCCCTCGGCGCGGCGCACGTCGTGACCCTCGTGCTGGACAAGACCGCCCGGATCGATCCGCAGGACGCCTTCCTCCCGTTCCAAGTGGACTACGCGCCGCTGCAGATCGGGCTCGGCACGATCTCCCTGGACATCTTCGTGATCGTGACCGTCACCAGCTGGCTGCGGCGGCGGATGAACGACCGCTTGTGGCGCTGGATCCACCGCGCCAGCTACGCAGCGTTCCTCGCGCTGTTCCTGCACGCCTTCTGGTCCGGGACCGACTTCGACGCACCGCTGATCTCGGCGGTCTCCTGGTCGGCGGCGCTCGGCATCGGCCTGCTTGCGGTATCGAGAATGGTGTTCGGCCGGTTGCCGGAGTGAGCTACGGGCTGGGCTCGCGAAGCTCCGCCATCGTGACTCCGCCCGTCTGCGACCACTCGTGGTCACCGACCCGGATGTCGAACGGGCAATAGGCCCACAGGCCCTCGACGAGGGTCAGTGTGTCGCTCCGCTGCTCTGCGGGCCGATCGTGTGCGGGGTTCGTACACCGAAAGTGCACCAGGGTCCCCTTGCTACCCGGTCGCTGCACGTAAAGGTGTCCTCTCTTCGTCCATTTTCGGTACCCCATAGGCAACAAGCGTGCCCGTTACTGGGCCGTCATGTGGACGACCGAGCATGTGGCTGATGGCCCAGAGGACCGTCACGAACGTGTCACATTCCGGCCGGGCGCGGTGCTTGAGAAGCGAACAGACGTGGAAGCGGATGCGGTGGTGTTGATCGAAAGACCCTGGACGACCGCAACGGGTGTGTTGCCGGCGTTCGAGACGTTGTTCCGGTCCGAGTACGCGCGTGCCGTGCGCATCGCGTACCGCGTGGTCGGGGACCAGGCCGAGGCCGAGGACGTCGCGCAGGAGATCTTCCTCGCGTTCCACCGGTCACATCCGGCGGACGCGCCATATGCCGCGCCGTGGCTCCATCGCGCCGCCGCGCACGCCGCGCTCAACGCCGTCCGTTCGCGTGCGCGCCGCATCGCGCGCGACACCGCAGACGCCGGCTCGCGATCCGCGGTCGCGGATCCGGAGAGCACCGCGCTGGAGCACGAACGGGCGCGCGAGGTCCGCGAGGTCCTCGCCCGGATGCCCCGGGCCGCCGCCGAGCTGCTCGCACTGCGTTACAGCGGTCTCAGCTACGCCGAAGTGGCGGCCGCGACAAGGACGAAGCCCGATCAGGTCGGCACGCGCCTGCGGCGCGCGCACGACGCATTTCGCAGAGCTCACGACGCATATCGCAAGGAGGCTTCACGTGGACAGCATCGATAGGAACGAAACGCTCTTGGCCATGCCCGAGCTCGACGTGGACACCGACCGCGCGCTCTCGCGCGTCGGTGCTCGGGCGCGGGCGGTACGGCCGGTCCGCCGCCTGGTACCGGTGTCCGCGGCTGCCCCTGTGAAATGGCTCGCGGCCGCGGCAGGAATGGTGATCGTCGCGCTGACGCTCACGATGACCGGCGTCGCCGATTCGATCCTCCAGATCTTCGAGACGAAGCAATTCGCGGCGGTGACCGTGACGCCGACGGATCTCCAGACCCTCGGACAGCTGTCCGCGTTCGGCACGCTGACCTGGTCGGACCAGCCGCAGCCGCATAAGACGGACACGCTCGCGCAGGCGAGCGCCGAGACCGGGCTGCCCGCGATCAGCGTGACCGTGCCGAGCTCGATCACCGCGTCCGCGACGTACGGAGCGGTGTCGAAGACGACGGCGACCTTCGTCTTCGACTCGAGCAAGGCTCGTGCGAGCGCTGCCGCGGTCGGCCGCACCGCTCCGCCCATGCCCGCGAAGCTCGATGGCAGCACGCTCGTGCTGACCGGTGGCCCCGCGATCATCGTCACGTACGGGACCGGCACGCAGGCCGCTCACGGCAACATGCTGTTCATCGGGGTCGCGCGAGCGCCGAGCGTGTCCTCCGATGGCGCGAGCGTCGCCGACATCCAGGCGTACCTCCTGTCGCAGCCCGCGGTGTCGCCCGCGCTCGCGGCCCAGATCCGCGCGATCGGGGACCCGGCCTCGACCCTTCCCATTCCGGTGCCCCTCGGGCAGGCCAGCGCGACCGCGGTGAGCGTGCACGGCACGAACGGCCTGTTCATCGGTGACTCGACCGGACTGGGGAGCGGCGTGCTCTGGCAGCAGGGTGGCCTCGTCTACATCGTCGGCGGGTCACTCACCCAGGCCGAGGTGATCGCGGTGGCCAACAGCCTCCGGTGAGCGAGCCCGCGCTCGCGATCCGCACCGAGGAGCTCGGGAAGCGGTACGGGAAGATCACGGCGCTCGCGGGATTGACGATGTCGATCCCGACGGGCGCCGTGTTCGGTTTCCTCGGCCCGAACGGCGCAGGGAAGACAACGGCGGTCAAGCTGCTCCTCGGCCTCGCTCGCGCGACATCCGGGGAAGCGTGGGTGCTCGACGCACCGCTGTCGGATCGCAATGCGCACCGCCGGGCCCGACGGCGCATCGGGTACCTGCCCGAGCTGTTCCGCTACCAGCACTGGCTCTCGGCCAAAGAGGTGCTGCGGGTCCACTGCGACCTCATCGGCCTTGACCGCGCATCGTGGGACGCCGACGTGAAGGATGCGCTCGAGACCGTCGGGCTCAAGGAGCGCGCCGACGACCGCGTCGGCGGCTATTCCAAAGGCATGCAGCAGCGCCTCGGCCTTGGGGTCGCGCTGCTCGGACGGCCCGCGCTGGTCCTGCTTGACGAGCCGACGAGCGCGCTCGACCCGGTCGGCAGGCACGATGTCCGGGAGGTCATCCGCGCCCTCGCCGGTCGCGGTACCACGGTCTTCCTGAACTCGCACCTGCTGACCGAGGTGGAGCAGGTCTGCGAGCGCGTGGCCATCGTGGACCATGGCCGGGTGATCCAGGTCGGTCCGCTGACCGAGCTGCTCCGCGCCGACGCCGTGCGCGTGCGCATCACCGGGCTCGAGAACGGCGGGCAGGAGCTCCTGCGGTCCTACGGCGAGCTCCAGACCGAGGGCGAGTGGATCGTCGTGCGTGGCCTCTCGATGGACCGGGTGCCAGACCTCGTGCATGCGATCGTGGAGCGGGGCGGCCGGGTCTACGCGGTCGAGCCGCGCCACGAGACGCTCGAGGATCGCTTCCTCAGTCTCCTCGAAAAGGGTCACCCGTGAGAGCGCTCGTGATCGCGCGACTCGTCATCCGCGAAGGCGCCCGCCGCCGGCTGCTGCTCGCGCTGCTGATCCTCACGCTCGTCATCATCGGGCTCACCGGTTGGGGCTTCTCCCGGATCCCCACGATCAACCAGGGCGGCGCACCGCTCTCCGAGCTGCAGGTGAAGCTCATCGCATCTCAGTTCCTGATCCTCACGATGTTCATGTTCAGCTTCGTCCTCGCGATGGCCGCCGTGTTCGTGGCGTCCCCGCAGATCAGCGGGGACGTCGAGAACGGCACTGCCCTGGCGATCCTGTCGCGGCCCATCGGGCGTGCGGAGTACGTCGGTGGCAAGTGGATCGGGCTCGCCGCGCTCGTGGCCGTCTACGCCGGTGGGGCCGCGGCCATCGAGCTCGGCGTCGTGAACGCTGTCGTCGGCTACGTGCCCCCGGAACCGCTTTCGTTCATCGCGTTCGTCATCGCCGAAGGTCTGGTGATCATGACCCTCGCACTCCTTCTTTCGACGCGACTCTCCGGGATGGTCGGCGGAGTCATCGCGCTCGTCCTCTTCGGCATCGCGTGGATCGGCGGCATCGTGGGCGGCATCGGGGCGGCGTTCGACAACGCAACGATCACGCATGTCGGGACGGCGACGAAGCTGATCCTGCCGACCGACGGCCTCTGGCGCGGGGCGGTGTACGCGCTCGAACCCCAGAGCCTCATCGCGGTGGGCTCACAGGCCGGCCCGGCATCGGCGGCGAACCCGTTCTTCGCGACGGCAGCGGCGCCGCTCGCATTCGAGCTGTACGTCGTTGGCTGGATCGCGCTCGTGCTCGGCCTGGCGATCTACTCGTTCCACGCCCGCGAGCCGTGACCTGGGCTCAGTCGGCGGGACTGTCGTCCGCGACGATGAAGGTCTTCCCCGCCCCGAGGACCGCCAGATGGGTCATGTCGTGTCCGGGCTTCGCGCCGTGCCAGTGACGCTCCCCCGCAGGGATATGCACGACGTCGCCGGCCTGGATCTCGCGCTCCTCGTGCTCGGTGGCGATGATGCCATCGCCGGCGGTCACGATGAGGATCTGGTCCGTTGTGTGGGTATGGAGCTTGTTGCGCGCCCCGTCATGGAACGTGTGCTCGGCCAGGCGCAGGTCGCGCGCCTCATCGCCGATGACCGTCTGGGAGTCCACGGCGCCGATGAAGACCTCGGCCGGGTTCCGCGTCCGCTTTTCCGCTGAGAGCCGCTCGATGCGCACGACGAGACTCTAGCGAACGGCCCCGGCGCACGGATGCGTCTGCACAGCGCCACCCGGCACTCGCCGAAGCGAGGCCGGGCGGCGCGAAAGCAGACCGCTGGAGCTAGGCGGCGATCGCCTGGAACAGGTCCAGGAGCGACTTCGTGTTGGTCGGGGTCACGAAGATCTTCGGGCCCGCATACACGATCAGAACGAGGACGATGAGGATGAGCAGGATGATCCCGATGATCATGCCCGCGCCGAATCCGCCATCACCTGAGCCAGGACCGCCGGCGTTGACATTCGTCTGTCCCATGAGCGCTGTTTCTCCTCGGCGCTACGGGTGTTGCTCCGTGCGCTCGAGAGGAGACAAGCAGGCTGTATGCCAGTCGGCTAGAACGGCCCGGCAAGCTCCGGCGGCGCGAACAGGTCGGCCGGCTCCTGCCACCATTGGTCGACCAGGCGGCCGCCCGCCCGGGTGAGGAGCGCCGCGAGGGTGTCGGCCGGCTGACCGCCGGCAGCAGCCACGACGAGCACGCCGCCACCCGACAGATCCGCCCCGTAGCGGCGGCGAATATCCCCAGGGAGCCGGCCGCCAATCAGGCGGATCCGGCGGAAGAGGCGGACGAGGCCGCGGACGTCCTTGCCCGGGAACCAGGCCTTGTCGCCCGCGATGCGCGAGGAGCGCGCGTCGTCGCGCGTGATGACCGAGATCTCCTGGGGCAGGACATCGGACGCGGTGAGGATCTCGATCGCCTGACGTGCGTCATCGTCGCTTGCGAATGAGGCGGCGGCGACCATGCCGCCGGCGACGTCAGGGAGATAGGAGGAGACGGCCACTTATGCGCGCCACAGTAGGACAGGGATGCGCATCTCGTCCGGCGTCATGCCACCATGCGCGCCGCGGTGCCGCACGACCTGGCCGTCGACGCGCACGACCGATGCCGCGCGGTCGTCGCCGATCAGCGCCAGCACCTCGCCGATGCGCGCTCGGGCGAGCGCGGGGTCGCCGCGACCGAAGAGGCCCGCCTCGATCGCTTCCTCGCGGTCGATGAGGAAGAACGTCCCGGGGTAGGCCTGCTCGATGTACCCCTTGACCTCCGTCGCGCGGTCGGTGTGGAGGAACACGAGGCGCGGCTCCCCGGCGATCGGATTGCGCAGCATCGACCGGAGCTCGGTGTCGGCCTCGAGGTCGATGAGCCGCGTCGGATCGACGGTCGCGTGGCCGTGATCCGCCGTCAGGATCACGAGCGTGTCACCCGGGTCGCGGTCCCCGAGCGCGCGCTCGAGATTGCGATCCAGGCCGGCTGCCTCGGCGGCGTGCTCCGACCCGCGGGGACCATACCAGTGCGCGACCGTGTCGATCCCCGCCCAATACGCATAGATGTACATCGGGGTGTCGTCCTCGGGCCGGCCATCCAGGAGCTCGCGGACCCGGACGCCCATCGTGGAAGCGAGGAGATAACCGACGTAGGTGGCTTCGGCGGCGTGCATCCGGGTCATCGCCTCGTTACGGAAGATCTCAGGCTCGACGACGTACGACCGGCCGCCGTGATCGCGGATCGCACGATGGATCGACGGCACTTTCGCGAACGACCGCGGATCGATCTTCGGATCGTCGAAGAACGAGCCACGACGCTGCGCGGCGGGCCCCCAGCGAAGCATTTGCGCGACGGCCGCGAACTCCTCGAGCCAGAGGAAGTACGCGATGTTCCCGTGCTCCTGTGGCGTGCGCGCGGTGTTGATCGTCGTGACGGCGGCCGCGGTCGTCGACGGGAAGATCGTGGTCGCTTCGATGAGCTGCGCCGCGTCCCCACGCGCCGCGCGGGCCATGATCCGTTCGAGGAACGGGACATCGCCATTCCGTGCAAGCCGCTGCAGCTGGTCGCTCCCGAGACCGTCGCTCAACACGACGACGACGTTCCGGACGCCCTCCAGCAGCGCTGGCGTCACGCCGCGGAGCGGCGGCGGATCGTCGGGGCGCCGCGCGCCGCAGAGGTCGAGGACGGTGGCGGCGACGTTCACGAGGCCGCCGCCGGCGTAGTCGGGCGGGCGGTAGCCGTTGGCGCGCAGACGTTCGAGAAGATCCGACGCGGATGGGGGCATCGAGGCACGATACGCGACACCCTGGCTAGGGCTGTTCGAACCGCCGCCGCACGCGTGCGAGCTCCGCGGCAAGGCCGGCCGGCGCCGTGATCGGCGCCGAGCAGACGGTGCCGATGCAGACGTATGCGCTGACGCGGTCGGCCGGATATCCCCGCTGGCCGATCCGCTCGTCGTCGCGCCCGGGTACCAGCCATTGACGCGACCCGTTCGGATCGTCGCTCGCACACGCGATCGACCAGAGGGCC
>JANLWM010000182.1:0-13758 GCA_031364525.1 Chloroflexota bacterium
TCAAGACGGGTCAGACGCAGGTCCGCACGACTGGCGACCCTCAATGTCGGAAGACGGTGCCAGCGTGTGCAACACCCTCGAAGACGTACGACTCCACGCTGATCATCCGATGAGACAGGTGGACCAGATCGAGCTGCCACCGCGTGGCCGGTGGACAACCCGCGCGCCGAATGGAGTCATGTCATGAAGTCCAGCCGAATCGCGCTCTACGCCGGTGGCGTGACCGCGGTCCTCGCGGCGGCGCTGATTATCGGCGTCGCGTTAGGCGAACGGCCCTCGCAGGTGGCGAGCTCGCCAAGCCCGACTGCGGCGACGAGCACTCCGGTTCCCGCAACGACCGCACTCGCTAGTCCATCTCCTACCGCGGCGCCCTCGCCCTCGCAGGCGCCGACAGCCCAGACGGGCGCGACGATCAGTGGCCGTCTCTCCTACCCGTCCGACTTCATCCCGCCGGTCACCGTCTACGCCTGGGAAGCCGATCAGCGGATCTGGTTCTCGGTCGAGTTTCCGGGCTACGGCAATCCGCCGCGACCCACGGCGCAACCGGGCACCGGGCCGGGGATGTACACGCTGACCGGCGTCGCTCCGGGCACGTACTGGGTCGTCGCTTACCGCAACGATGGCCAGAAGCCCGACCCGGGCGTCTACACGCGCGAGGCCCAGTGTTTGCGTAGGACGCCGAGCGGTCCGTGCCCTGACCAGACGCCCGTTCTCGTCACCGTGACTGCGGGACAGACGACGCGCGAGATCGACATCGTGACCTGGTACCCAGGATCAGGTCTGATGCCGCCACCCCCACCGCGCCCGACCCCGCGGTAAACCCGTCAACGCGATCCTGACGCCTGTCGGGGCTGGCCGTGCCGGGCTGGCGGTCGCTGTCGGTCCCTGACCGTGGCTCCCCCGGGGCGACTCCGCGCCCGGAACCACGCAGCCACATCCGGTGACTGGGCAGCCCTGGGTAGAAATGGACTCGACCCAGGGCCGCCGTTTGCTCGGGACGATCTTCGAGTCGATGACGATGAAGACGGGCCGTTGCTCGCGGCCGCGCGGAAGGGAGCGGGTCGGCTGCCTACGAGCAGGTCACGGGGCTCCCTTAGCCAGGTGGCCCACTTGAGGGGCTGGTGGGGATCGAACCCACGACGCCCGCCTTAGGACGGCGGCGCTCTATCCGCTGAGCTACAGCCCCAGATCCGCGCGGATCGCTTCACCGATTCTGAGGCTCCCCGGCCCCGCACGTACAGTTTCACCCGTGAAGCAGCCTCGAACGCACCGCTACCACTTCCTGAGCCGCTGGACCGTCGATGCGCCCGCTGACGCGGTCTACGACGCGATCTACGAGGTGGTGGACTACCCGTCGTGGTGGCCCGAGGTGAAGGAGGCTCGCAAGCTCGACGAGGATCACCTCTGGATGCGGACGCGCTCGGTGCTCCCCTACGACCTGGCGTTCGACCTCGAGCGCACGGTCGCCGATCGCAACGGGGGGATCCTCGAAGCGCGCCTCACCGGCGATCTCGAAGGGGTGATCCGCTGGACGATCGCCGCGGCGTCGGACGGTTGTCTCATCACCTTCGACGAAGACGTGATCACGACAAAGGCGACCTTGAACCGCCTCGCACCGATAGTGCGGCCCGCGTACGCCGCGAACCACACGCTGATGATGGCGCACGGTCAGGCTGGACTGCGCACGTTCCTCGCCGGATACGCGCTCGCGAAGCGGAGCTCGGTGCCGGACTAGCGATCAGAAGCGAACGCTCTGTGCGAGATCGAGCAGCGGCCCCGGGAACACCCCGACGATCAGCACCGCGAGCGCCGCGAGAAGCACGACGGTGGTGGCGACGCGCGCCCGCGGTGGGGCGACGGCATCCAGGCGCGGTGGCGCGAAGCACGCGAGCACGATCCGCCCGTAGGAGGCGGCGCCGGCCACGGCAGCCACGGTCCCAACGAGGACGAGCCAGAGGAGCTGGGCGCGCACCGCTGCCTCGAAGACGGAGACCCTCGCGATGAAGCCCGCCGTGGGCGGGATGCCGATGAGCCCCGCGACGAGCACCCCGAGCCCGACCACGAGCACCGGCCGGCGGCGGGCGAGCCCTGCAAGATCGCTGAGCGTCGGATCATCGGCCGCGGGAACGACCGCCAGGAAGCCCAGGACGCCGATCCCGAGCGCCGCGTACACGGCGAGCGAGAGTGCCGCTGCGGGAGCCGCCGACCCCGCGACGCCGATCGCGCTGTAGCCAAGCTGGGAGATCAGGGCCCACCCGACGAGCCTGCCGATGCCCCGCTCCGTGAGCGCGCCCAGACCGGCGACCAGGAGCGCGAGCGCCCCGATGGTCGCGAGCGTCACTTCCCAATCGAGCGCGACATCGCCATTGCGCGTTGCGGCGATGAGCCGGATGAGCGCGGCGGCGATCGCCACGTTGCGGAGGATCGACGGGCGCGTGGCCGATCCGAGCGCCAGATGCGTCACCAGGCCCGCGCAGAGGAGTGCGAGACCTGCCAGGTACAGCGGGTTGGCCGTCGCCCGACCGAGCCCCGCGTATGCGGTCTGGCCGGTCGCCGCGTACAGCAGCGCGATCCCGTAGCCCGCCGTCGCGGTCGCGCTCGCACCCAGCAGGAAGCCGGGCATCGCGCGCTCGACGGCGCGGATGCCGCGACCCCCCGTCGCCGCGTAGAGCGGGACGGTGACCAGCACGAGCCCTCCGAAGAGGATCACGAGGTCGGTGGCGACGACCGTCACGACGGCGCCGATCGCCGATAACAGGAGCAGCACGACCTCCTGACCACGACGGCCGCCCGATGACGGCCGGGCGGCCGCGAGCGAACATAGGGCCGCGGCGACGACTGCCACGAGCGATCCGAAGAAGACGCTGCTGCCGTCCCAGGCCACGCCGGTCATCGACCTGGTCCCGCCGTCGCCGGCGCATCGCGCTCCGCAAGATCTCCGATGATCCGCGGCGCCACGCCGAACACGATCACGAGCGCCAGCAGCGGGATCAGGAGCGCGCGCTCGCGCCAGCGAAGGTCGGGTCTCTCTGCAACGACTGCGGCCGGACCGAAGAACACCGTCCGCAGCAGGCCCACGCCGTACGCGGCGGACAGGATCATGACGAATGCGGCGACGAGTCCGACGCCGGCAGACCTCGCGAAGGTCGCCGCGAGGATCAGGAGGTCACCCGGCGCGCCGCTCGTCCCCGGCACGCCGATCAACGTGAGCACCGCGGCGATGAAGAACGTCGTGAGCAGCGGTGCGCGGGATGCGAGGCCCCCGCTCCCGAGCTCGAACGACCCGATCCGTCGTGCGAGGGACCCGGCAAGGAGGACCAGCATCGCGACGACCAGTCCATGTGACACGCTCGCGATGAGCGCACCTTCACGTCCCGTCGGCGAGCCGACGAACACGCCGAGCGAGATGAAGTCGACCTGCGAGAGGGTCGCATACGCGATGAAGGTGCGCGTGTCGCGCTGGCGCATCGCAAGGAGCGCCCCGTAGAGCGCACCGACGGTCGCGAGCGCGATGAGGTAAGGCGCGAGATCGGCCATGCCGCGCGGGAAGAGCGGCAGACAGATCCGGGCGATGGCGTAGATCGCGGTCTTCGAGATGATGCCCGCGAGCACGATCGCGAGGGGCAGGGGCGCCGTGACATATGCGCGCGCGTGCCACGCGTGCAACGGGAAGAGCGGCAGCCGCACCGCGAAGGCCCCGAGGAACAGCAGCGCGAAGAGCACCTGACTGCCTTCGGCCAGCCGGTACCCGCCCAGGTCGGCGAGCGCGAACGTGCGCGCTCCGACACCGAGGGCCAGGATCCCCGTGAGCAGGAGCGCGCTGCCGCTCATCCAGGAGAGGAGGAGTCGCAAGGTCACCGCCCTCCGATCGGCGCCGCCCCACTGCCACATCAGCAGCGTCAGCGGGACGAGCAGGGCCTCCCAGAACGCGAAGAACAGGATGAGATCCCGGGCGATGAGGATGCCGGCGACGGTGGCCTGGAGCAGCGACCAGAGGGCGAAGTAGGCGCGGGGCGAGCGCACGCCGCCGCTCGCGGCCGCACCGGTGGCGAAAAGCACGCCGCTCAGCATGAGCAGCGCCGTGGACATTCCGTCCATCCCGACGGCAAGCTGAGCGCCGAGCGGCCCGGCCCAGACGACACTCTCGAACGGGCTGCCCCCGACCCACGCGGATACACCCGCCGCGACGACAGTCAGCAGGCCGGCGAAGACCGCGAGGGGGCGGGCGAGGGTCCCGATCGGAAGCGCACACGCCGCCGCGGCGATGAGCGGGATCACCAGGACATCCATTGCCGTCACCGGCCGCTCAACGTCCAGAACGCGAGCAGCGCGAGCGTGCCCGCGAGCACCAGTGCCTGCCGAGCCTGTGGGCCCTCCGGGAGCGAGCGCCGAAGCGCCCGTGACACGGAGAGCGCGGCTCCCGCGAACGAGCCGACCGCGCGTTCGTTCACGCGCTCGGCGCCGGCGTCGAGCTCCCGTGCGACCGCCGCCAACGGCCGCGCGATGCCGCGCGCGTACGCCGTGTCGGTGCCGAGGCCGTTGCCGGCCCAGTGCATCGCGTTCTCGATGCGCGCGGCCCGCGCCAGCCCGTGGCGGTAGCCGAGCCAAGCGCTCACTGAGCCGGCGAGCGCGACCGTGAACGTGGCGCTCAGCAGCCACAGCGGCGTCGTATCGGTCGGCCCGCTCCCGATCGGAAGGATCCCGGCGCTGACGACCGCCCCGAAGCCGAGCGCTCCGACCGCGAGCACCAGGAACGGGATGTCCTGGAGCGGTGGGGCTTCGTGTGCTTCGCGCACAGAGGCGGCAGGAGCGGCGAACATCAGCGTGAAGAGCCGTACCCCGGCGAACGCCGACGCGAGCGTCGCGAGCAGCACGAGCGCGGTCAGGATCGCCTCGTTCTCCGAGTACGCCGCGCTCACGGTCGCCGCGATCGCGAAGAAGCCTGCTGCGGGGGGTATGCCGGCGAGCGCGAGCGTGCCGATCCCGAACGCGCCCGCCGTCCAGGGCATCCGGGTCGCCAGTCCGCCGTACCGCCCGACATCCGACTCGTCCCCCACGGCTCGCCGCACCGACCCGGCGCCGAGGACGAGCACAGCCTTGAGCAGCGCGTGCGCCATCAGCTGGAATCGGGCCGCGAACAGCGCGCCGAGCCCAGCGGAAACGAACATGAGCCCGACCTGCGAGATCGTGGACCACGCCAGGACGCGGCGCACGTCGCGCTGCGCGATCGCAACGAGCGCGGCCGCGAAAGCGGTGAGACCACCGATGAACGCCGCCGCGTCGAGCACGTCGGGCACCAGGATCGAGCGCATCCGCATGAGCAGCACGACGCCGCTCGTCACCGCGACCGTCTGAAGAACGGCCGAGACCGGCGTCGCGGCTTCGGCAGAGTCCGCAAGCCAGCCGTGGAGCGGGAGCTGCGCCGACTTCGCGAGCGCCCCGATGAGCAGAAGGACGCTGGCAGCAGCCAACGCGCCGCCGGCCATGCTTCCGTGTTCGATCGAGACGCCACCCAGCTGCGCGAGATCGACCGTGCGCAGCTCGCTCAACAGGACGAGCGTCCCCGAGAGGAGCGCGGCGTCGCCCACCCGCTCGGTCACGAAGAGCGTGACCGCGGCGCGTGCGGCCGGCGCCCGCTCGCGGTGATGGCCGACGAGGAGGTACGCCGCTACGCCGGCCAGCTCCCAGCCGGCGAAGACGAGCAGCAGGTTGGCCGCGAGGATGACGAGCAACGTGCCTCCGACGAGGAGCGCGAACGCCGCGAAGAACCCCCGCGATCCCCTGTCGTCCGACAGGTAGTCGATCGAGTAGAGCGCGATGAGTGCCGCGACACCGGTGACGGCGAGCGTCACGGCCAGCATCGAGCTGTCCACGACGAGGGCGAGATCGGCGCCGGGGATCGGCAGCCACGGCCCGACGAAAGCGCTGACGCTCGGCCGGTCCCTGAGGGACGCCACCATCGACAGCGCCGCGCCGAACGACAGCGCCATCGCGATCGTGGTGAGGATCCCGAGCGTGCGCCTCCCCAGCCCGCCACCGACGATGGCGATCGCGATGGCGGTCCCGATCGGGAACGCGACGACCAGGACGAGGGTCACTGCGGCTCTCGCAGACTCGCGACGAGCGCGGACCCCACGATCGCGTGCGCTGCGGCGGCAGCGACGACGACGAGCGCGGCGACCTGACCGTCCAGCTCGCGGAAGCCGGCTCCGGCGGCGGCGAGGGTCAGCGTGGCCGCGGCCAGCATGAGCTCAACGCCGACGAGGCGGCCTGCGACGCTCCTGCGGAGCAGCGTGCCGAGCACGCCGGCAGTGAACAGGACCGCGCCGATGTAGAGATACGCCGCCGTCGTCACCGCTCTGCCCGCCGGTCGCGCCGCACGGCTCTCGCGGTGACCGCCGCTGCCGCGAGCGCGACGGCCGACGCCCCCGACGCGACCAGGCCCCGACCGGTGATGTGCTCGCGCAGCGCGACGAGGTCATAGCTGTCGCTCGACCGCACCGAGACGTTCACCGGCATTTCGCCCATCGCGACGGCCAAGAGGAGGATCGCGAGCAGCGCGGCGCCGATCACCAGGCCGGCGCCGGCCACGAGCGGTCCGCCTTCGGTGTG
Source organism: Chloroflexota bacterium (assembly GCA_031364525.1). Classification (GTDB taxonomy): domain Bacteria; phylum Chloroflexota; class Limnocylindria; order P2-11E; family P2-11E; genus UBA4735. Next base: position 6,613 of record JANLWM010000182.1, read on the forward strand.
CGCACGGGGCGCCGCCACCGTCAGGTGGACGATGAGCGGCAGCGTCACAAAGACAGCGAGGACGAGGGCTGCGGCCGCCAAGGCCGGCGCCGCGAGCCCGGCGTAGAGGGCCGCCAGCGACAGGAACGTGACCGAGAGCGCCGCGCCGCTCGCGCGCGCGTCACGATGGGTCGCGGCGATCACGGCGCCGGCCGATGCGATCGAGCCGGCGAAGGCGAACACGGCTTGTTCGACGCTCATCGGGCGTGAGTGTTGCGCACTCTGTGCGGTCGCGTCGGGTAGACTGGCGTCTCCGACGGGGTGTGGCGCAGTTTGGTAGCGCGCTGGGTTCGGGACTCAGAGGTCGAGAGTTCAAGTCTCTCCACCCCGACTCGACGGAACGTCGCTAGGCCGTGCGGATCTCCCGGCGCTTCATCCCGAAGCGGCAGCCGGTGTCCTCGAGATCGACCGCAAGCCACTCACCGTCCACGAGCGCCTCGACCGTGTAGTCGTCGGCCTCGTCACGATCGATCGCGCGGAGCATCTCTTCGGGCGCCCGCAGGACGACCCAGACCCTGCTCTCGCCATCGGGGCGCGCGTGGCTCTTGCTGCCCGCCGGCATCAGGATGCAGCGACGGGTCTCGATGATCTCAGTGCCGCGGAGCAGACGCACCTTCTCGGGAAGGAGGTCGGACGTCCCGCCTTCGAGCTGGAACCAGGCGGCTTCGCCATCGTCGTGCAGACAGGTGTGGAAGATGACGCGCGTCGCGTGCTGCACCGGAAGGCGGACGACGCTCGCGTCGACGATCGGCATCGGAAGACCGAGCTCTTCGTGCATCTCGGCGGTCGGGGACGCGATGGGCCCCGTCCGCTCGCGCGCCGTCTCAAGAAGCGCCGGGAGCTGCGCGACCATCGTCGTGACGGCATCCACGAGCGGCTGGACCCGACCGAGGGTCTGCGCCGCGTAGTGCAGCTCGGCGGTCGCACCCTCGATGTCGCCGCGGGCCATCAGGAACTCGACGAAGCGGGCGTGCTCATGAGCGGCGCCATCGACGTCGCCGCCGCTCGCGAGCGTCGCGGCCAGGCGGCGATGGACGGAGTGGTCGACCGGGTCGATCGCGACGGCGGCCCACAGGACCGCGAGCGCGGCCACGCGGTTCCCGTGCTGGGTCAGGAGGGCGGCGCCCTCCTTCAGCTGCTCGAGATCGGCCGAGCGGTCCGCCATTTCGGTCGTCATGGCCACGCCATCCTGGGGAGTCATCTCGTCCAGTGTCGATGGACGGTCAATTCGCAGGATGGATTACCCCGTTCGGGTGAGACCGCCAAACCCTGCGAACGGCCGGCCGCGGTCCCTCAACGGAAGCTGGCGGCGATCCGAAGGGCGGTGGCCTTGTCCACCTGCGCTTCGATCCGCAGCAGCAGACCCCCCCGCTGCCAGATGAGCGTGTTGCCCGCGAGCCGCAGGGTCTCCTGCTGGACCTGACCGGCGGCGCCGGTGCTGTAGAAGAAGAGATGCGGCTGGCCCTGGATCCAGAACCCCGGCTGCCCATCGATGGTCACCTTCTCGAGCGTCGTGCCACGATCGATCACCTTGCCGAAGAACTGCTCGTCCACGGTGCCCGCGAACTCGCTCACGAGCGCGGCGACGCCCGCCTCGGCGGAGAGTGGGATGCCCGGGCGCACTCGGTAGAGGAACGAGATCTGGTTCGAGCCCGCGATCGCGCGCACGTAGACCTCGTCAGCCGGACCGAGCAGCACGTCGGTCGGGACGAGGACCGGGTAGCCGGCACGGGCGCGGGCTTCGTCGAGGCCCACCAGGACCCCGAGGTTCAGGCCGGGCGACGCCGTCGGCGGCACGGCGGCTCCGGGCGACCGCGATGGCGTCGGGCTCGGGGTCGGCACCGGGCCGCGGAAGATCTCGACCCCGCGCAGCCGCAGGATGTCCGCCGCGGTCGCGCGAGCCCCCGGCGAGAGAACGAGCACGCTGATGAGGACCAGCGCGACCGTGATGAGCGCGGGCGCGAACCCGTAGCGCGGTGACGAGACCGCGCGCCACCATTCGGTCTTCCGCGGCTCGCTGATCCGCGCGAGCACGCGCCCGCGGACCTCCGGGGTCGGCGGGTACGCGATGTGCGCGCCGAGGTCGGCGAGCGCGGCCGCAAGGCGGTCGTCCGTCATCCGCAGCTCAGGCATCGGAGTACACCTCGCGCAGCCGGCCCATCGCCCGGGACAGGCGCGACTTCACCGTGCCGCGGGCGACGCCAAGCGCATCCGCCATCTCGGTCTCGGAGAGGTCGAAGAAGTAGCGATAGGTCAGGGCCAGACGGTCCTCCTCGCGGAGCGTGGCGATCGCCGCGAGCAGACCGGAACGGAGGTCTGCGGCGACGGCCGCGTCCTCGGGCGAGAGGGCCGTCTCGCCCGAGGCGCGGTCCGCCGCGGCCGTGAGCTCCACCGTCGGACGGCGACCTGCGGCCACCTTGCGGTTCTTCGCCTCGTTCGCGACGATGCGGAGGAGCCACGGCCTGAACGGCGCGCCCTCACGGAAGCGGTCGAGGGCGTAGTACGCCTTCACGAACGCATCCTGCGCGACGTCCTCTGCATCGGCGGCGCTCGCGGTGATCACGTACGCGACCCGCGCGGCCACAGCCTGGTAGCGAGTGACCAGCTCTCCGTACGCGTTGTGGTCGCCACCTCGGGCACGCTCCACCAATGCGGATTCGCCAGGCTGCTGCTCCAGTGGTCGGCCCTCCACGGAGTTGTCTACTGCCCCTCGTACAAGCCGGCGGCGCTTCCGGTTCCCGACCGGTCCGCAAGCGTCCCGCCGCGGGCATCCAGGTCGCCGAGGCTCACCCGAGCCAGAGCGTCTACGCCGAACGATTCGACCGCGACAGACGCCGCGGCGACGCCCGCGACGAGCGCATCGCGATAGCCGGCATCACCAGCGAGGCCGGTTCGCGCAAGGCGGCCCAGGAACGCGCCGCCGAGCGCATCACCCGCGCCGGTCGGATCGACGGTCATGGCGGGATACGCCGGAACCGTGAACGCGCCGGACAGGGTGAAGAGTGCGGCCCCCCGCGCTCCCTGCTTGACGATGACCGCCCGTGGGCCGCGTGCGAGCACCGCTGCGGCGCCGCGCACGAGATCTCCCTCGCCGCTGATGAGCTGCAGCTCGCGCTCATTCACCGACAGAACGGTGACCCGGGCCATGATCCGCTCGAGCTCCGGCCGATGACCAAGGATCCATTCATCCATCGTGTCGAGCAGCGCGACGTCAGGATGGAGCTGGTCGAGGGCGGCCGATTGGATCGCTGGCCCGGCATTCGTGAGGAACACGTGCGTGGCGTGAACGCCCGCCGTCGGGACCGATGGTCGCCAACCGGCGACCGCGCCAAGATCGGTGTTCCGCACGACGCTCTTCGTGAAGGCGTCGCTGTAGGCACCCGCCCAGCGCAGCGTCCGGCCGTCACGTCGCTCGAGCCCGCTCACGTCGACCGCGGCCGCGCGAAGGACCCCAAGATCGTCGTCACGAAGATCGGACCCGCACACCGAGACGAGCATCGTCGGCCCGTGCTTGGCGGCCGCGATGCTCGCGTACGCCGCGGATCCTCCGAGCACACCCGACCGGGCCGCCAACGGCGTACTGACATCGTCGTACGCGAGCGGGCCGATCACGAGGACCTGTCGGCGGAACACGGTCGATACGATGGACCGATGACCCGCGAGCCGCTCCACGACTACGTCTCCAGGGGCTTCGGGACGAGCACCGAGCTCTACGAGCGGATCCGACCCGAGTACCCCGCGCTCGCCGTCGAGACCCTGGTTCGGGAGCTGGGCATCGGCCGGGGCACCGTCGTGGTCGACGTTGGCGCGGGCACCGGAAAGCTCACGCGGGCGCTCGTCCCCACCGGCGCGACGCTCATCGCCGTCGAACCGCTCGCCGAGATGCGCGAGCGCATGGCCGCCGAGGTGCCGCGCGCGGTCCCGTTCGCGGGCACGGCGGAGCACATGGCGCTGCGCGACGGCTCGGCTCACGCGATCGTCGCCGCCCAGGCCTTCCACTGGTTCGACGGCGATGCGGCGCTCGCCGAGTTCCATCGGGTCCTGGCACCCGGCGGCCGGATCGGGCTCATCTGGAATGTGCGGGATCGTCGCGCGCCCTGGGTGGCGGCATTCGACGCGCTGGTCGACGCCGTCGATCCCGATCGCCCCGATCACCAGACCGGGAAGTGGCGCGCGGCGTTCGAGCGCACGACGCTGTTCGGACCGCTGGCCCAGCACGAGGTGCCGTACATGCAGACGCTGACCCCCGCCGAGATCGTCGACCGGGCGGGGAGCGTCTCCAGCATCTCGGCGCTCCGGGCGGCGGAGCGCGCCACGGTGCTCGAGCGATTCCGCGAGCTTGCCTTGACCCATCCGGACATCCGTGGCCGCGAGACGGTCGAGCTCCCCTACCTCACGAAGATCTACTGGAGCGCGCGCCGCTAGACCGCGCCATCCTTGCGCAGCTTCGCGATCTCCGCCGGGCTGAACCCGATCTCGGAGAGGATCTCGGCGGTGTGCTCGCCGAGAAGCGGCGGATGCATTCGCACCGACGGCGGCGTCCCGTCCATCCGGACCGGGATGCCGGGCGCCCGGACCCGACCGGCGGTGGGGTGGTCCACCTCGGCGACAAGTCCGAGATGCCGGACCGTCGGATCGGCGAACACGGTAGCGAGGTCGTTGATCGGACCGACCGGGACGTTCGCCTCCCGAAGCCGTTTCACCACCTCGTCCTTCGACAGCGCGCCGATCCGCTTCTCGAGGATCGGGATCAGCGTCGCGCGGTTCGCGACTCGCATCGCGTTCTCGGCGAAGCGCTCATCCTCCGCGACGTCGTCCAGATCGAGGGCGTGGCACAGCCGCTCGAACAGCGAGTTGTTGCCACAGCAGACATTCACGAAGCCGTCTGCGGCGCGAAACGTGCCGTACGGCACGATCGACGCGTGAACGTTGCCCTCGGGCTTCGGCACCGTCCCATCGGCGAAGTAGCGCGCGGCCTGCCGTGACAGCAGGGCCACCTGACCGCCGATCATCGTCGCGTCGATGCATTGCCCGACACCGGTCCGCTCGCGCGCATGGAGCGCCGCAACCACCGCGAACGCCGCGAACATGCCGGCCACCATGTCGGCCTGCGGCACACCGACCATCACCGGCTCCCGACCGGGCTCTCCGGTCAGGCTCATGATCCCGCCCATCCCCTGCACGATCAGGTCGTACGCGGCCCACGCGCGGCCCGGTCCGTCCTGGCCGAACCCCGAGATCTGGCACAAGATCGCGCGCGGGTTCAACGACCGGACACGCTCCTTGGGGAAGCCGAGGCGGGAGAAGGTCCCCGGGCTGAAGTTCTCCACGACCACATCGGCGCGTTCGATGAGACGCTCGAGCGCGAGCTTGCCGTCGGGGTGCTTCAGATCGAGCGTGATGCTCCGCTTGTTGCGGTTGATCGAGAGGTAGTACGCGGAGACGCCATTGATCTCCGGAGGCGCCCAGCCTCGCGTCTCATCGCCCGTCCCGGGCTGCTCGACCTTGATGACCTCCGCTCCATGGTCGGCGAGCATGAGGGTGCAGTACGGGCCGGCAAGCGCGCGGGTGAGGTCGACGACCCGGATCCCCGCGAGCGCGCCCTCGGCCGAGCCGCCGCTGATCGCCGGGAGCGCTTCGAGCGTGTCGTTCTCGGCGAGCACCGCATCAGCGTCGCGCTGCTCGCCGTTCACGATGAACGCCGCCGTCTCGATGGCCGGGATGCCGAAGGTGCTCACGACCTCGAACGCGGTCTTGCCCGCGCCATCGACGCGGAGCTCCTTTACGCCACCGGGGCTGAACTGGCGAAGCTCCCCGTGGAGCACGAGGGTGATCATTCCAGCTCGCAGAGTACCGTTTGACCATGGGTGAGACGGGCTCCCTGCCGCTCTTCCTGCTCGGCAGCGTCCTGTTCCCCGGGATGCTCCTGCCGCTCCACATCTTCGAGCCCCGATACCGCCTGATGCTGCAGCGATCCCTTCAGACTGACGCGCCATTCGGCATCGTCCTCATCAAGAGCGGTGTCGAGGTCGGCGGCTCGGCCGAGCCGCATCACGTCGGCACGACGGCCCGCGTGGTCGGCACGACGCCGCTCCCCGGAGGCCGCTCGTTCATCATCGCTCGGGGAGAGCGGCGATTCGAGATCGACCGGGTCGACGCCGAGCGCGAGCCGTACCTCGTCGGTGAGGTGCGCTACCTCGAAGAGGACCCCGGGAACGATCCCGCCGCTGAGTCGCTCGCCGACCGGAGCGCCGACGCATACGGCCAGTACCTCACCGGCATGCTCGCGACATCGACGGACGCCCATTCGGAGATGCCCCTCGGTGAGCTCCGCGAGGGCACCCCCAGCGACGTCTCGTATCGCATCGCCGGCGGCCTGGGCATCGACGCGCTCGAGCGGCAGCGCCTGCTCGAGACGGATCGCACGAGCGCGCGCCTCGAGTCCGTGCTGCGGCTGCTCGAACGCGAGAACACGCTTCTCAGCGTGCTCATCGCGCGACTGCGGGCCCGGGGCGAGGGACCGACCCTGAACTAGGCACTACCGGATGCCGTCCGCGTGCACGATCTCCCCAGCCACCACCGTCGCCGTGACCTTGAGCCCGGTCCAGTCAGCGTGCGGCGTCGTCGCAAGATCGCGCTCGACCACTGTCGCGTCGCAGCGCATCCCCACCGCAAGCGTGCCGCGCTCGCGTTCCATGCCCATCGCGTACGCCGCGCCCGACGTGTACCCCGCGATCGCCTCATCGAGGGTGATCGCCTGTTCGGGGTGCCAGCGGTCCGCATCCGCAGGCCGCTGACGGGCGACCGCCGCGTGGATCCCGAGGAGCGGGTCGATCGGCTCGACCGGCGCGTCCGAGCCGAAGGCGAGGACCGCCCCACCGTCGAGCAGCGCTCTCCAGGGGTACGCCCGCGTGGCCCGCCCGGGCCCCCAATACCGGTCAACGAGATCGCGATCGCTCGTCGCGTGGATCGGCTGCATCGATGCGATGACACCGAGCGCGCCGAAGCGCGCGATGTCCTCTGACCGCAGCAGCTGCACGTGCTCGACGCGCTGCCGGAGCGACGGCTGCGATCCGCGCGTCGGAGCGATCGCCTCGAGCGCGACGC
>JANLWM010000186.1:0-5114 GCA_031364525.1 Chloroflexota bacterium
CCGGCGCGGGCGCGCGTGCTCCGCGAGCGCCTCGCGGCGAGCGGACTCGAAGGACGCATGCCGCACGACATCGAGAAGGCCTCGATGAGCATCGCGTTCGAGGAGCTGCGGTCGCCGCTCGTTGAACGGGCCCTGCGCCGCGACGGGGCCCCCGCGTCGACGCTCGCCCTGCTGTTCCAGTACGCGGGAACCGTTCCGTCGGAACTCGTGGAACGGACCCTCGGCGCTGACGGCCTGGCCTGGCTCGTCGAAAGCCGGCTCGTCGAGCGAACGGGCGATCACTGCCGTTCACACGTGCGCATCCAAGTCGCCGACGGCGCCTGGATCTTCTGTGATGACCCAGGCGGCGGCGAAGGGTCCGTGATGCGCCCCGGCCCCACGACCGTCGACCTGCTTGCCGCGCTGCCACCTCTCCGTGACGCACGGGTCCTGGACGTCGGGACCGGGCCCGGCACCATCGCGCTCGTCGCGGCGGCCCGAGGCGCGGCACTGGCGGTCGGGACGGACATCGCTCCGCGAGCCGTCGCGCTCGCTCGTTTCAACGCGCTATTCAACGATCTGCCCGTCGACGTGCGTGAGGGAGACCTGCTCGGGCCAGTCCAAGGCGAGCGCTACTCCGTCATTGCCGCGCAGCCGCCATATGTCGCCCGACCTGACGAACAGCCCACCGTGGCATTCCTGCATGGCGGCCAGATGGGCGATGAGATCGCGATGCGCCTGCTGAGCACGATCCGCGGGTCGATCCTTCCGCGCGGCGTGGCCGTGCTCCTCTTCGACTCGCCGGTCCGGCCCGGCGCACCCATCCACGACCGGGTGCGAAGTGCCGTGGGTGAGGGTGACATCGATGTGGCGGTCTTCAACGGCCCGTCAGTCGCCCCAGACATGCAGGCGATCGGATATGCGGCGCTGCACGACCCCACGTTCGGCGAGGAGTACGCGCGGACCGCGGTCCGCTATCGCGCGCATCTGGAAGCTCGCGGCATCGACCAAGTGACGCACTCGCTGGTCGTGCTTCGCAAGCGCGCGGACGCCTCGGAGGAGGGCTGGACCTTCGGCATGCCCGTGCCGTTCGCGGCCGAGTGGCATGAGATCGCACCCTTCCTCGGTGGTCTCGATCTCATCGTTCGCACCGACGGTGACCTCGCGGCGGCACAGGTCCGCCCACACGATGCGGCGATCCTCGTCCGCGAGCGCCGACCGACCGCCGGCGCCGCCGACGAGCGCCGCTCGATCCGGGTCGATGGACCCAGCATGATCAGCGAGCGTGAGCTCACTCCCGCGGCGGCAGTCCTCTTCGAACTCTTCGCCAACGAGTCATCGGTGGCCGCGACATCCGCCCGTTTCGCCCAGGCGATGGATCAATCGATCGGGGATGTCCTGCCGCTCGTGCTGACTTTCGTACGCGAGAATCTCGGGCGCGGTCTGCTCGTGCCGGCGTGATGCGAGCCCTCGAGGACCTCGCGTTCGCGGCTGACGCCATCCGGCGCCGGGAGCTGTCCAGCACCGAGCTGATGGCCGCGTGCCTCGAGCGGTACCGGGCCACCGAGCCGAAGCTCCACGCGTTCGTGTGGCTCGACCCCGAGCGCGCGATGCGCATCGCCGCCGAGCGCGATCGACAGGAGCCACACGGCCCGTTGCACGGCGTGCCGATCGCGGTGAAGGACATCTTCGACACCGCGGGGATCCCCACGGAATGCGGCTCGGCGCTGTTCAAGGATCGCGTGCCGCAACGCGACGCCGACGTCATCCGGGCGCTCCACGACAGCGGCGCGATCCTCGTCGGCAAGACCGTGACCGCGGAGCTCGCGTTCCTGCACCCGGGTCCGACACGGAATCCCCACGACCTCGAGCGGACGCCGGGCGGCTCCTCGATGGGCTCTGCGGCGGCGGTCGCCGCGGGCGTCGTTCCCGGGGCGATCGGCAGCCAAACGAACGGCTCGACGATCCGTCCGGCGGCATTCAGCGGAACGATCGGGTTCAAGCCGAGCGCCGGACGGCTCTCGACGGCGGGTTCGTTGGAATTCTCAAAGACCCTCGACCAGGTCGGCCTGTTCACGGGGACCGTCGGATCCGTGGCGCGTTTCGCTGCGGCGCTCGCCGGAGATGCCCTCGAAGGGTGGTGGACGGGCCGGATCGATCGCGCTCCCAGGTTCGCCGCAGTCCGGACCGCAGATTGGAACGCGGCCGACGATGCCGTGCGCGGGCGATTCCAGGCGGATGTTGATGCGCTCGCGAGCGAGGGCGGACCGATCGAGTGGCCGGCCCTCCCGGATGGGCTCGATCTGGCGCCGGGGCTCATCCAGACCGTGATGGCCTACGAGTCGGCAAAGGTCCTTGGCCCGCTGGCGGAGGCTCGGCCCGCTGACGTGAGCGAGAAGGCCCGAGCGTTCTTCGCGCGCGGTAAGACGATCGCGCAGGAGGCGTACGAGCAGGCGATCGGCGAGCGCCTCCGGCTCATCGCCGCGTTCAACGCCTGGGCCGCGGAGTACGACGCGATCCTGACCCTGCCGGCGACCGGTGAGGCGCCGACGCCCGAGACGACCGGTGACCCGCGCTTCTGCTCCCGCTGGACGTTCGTCGGTGCGCCCGCGCTCAGTCTCCCGACGGGGGTCGGGCCGGCAGGCCTGCCGCTCGGGCTCCAGCTCGTGGCCGCTCGTGGCTCCGATCGCCGGCTGCTTGCCGCTGCGGCGTGGGCCGAGTCGATCCTCCCCAGGCCTGCCGCCCCGAGGCTCTAACGGCTCGCGATCAGCTCTGGAACTCCCGCTCGGCTCCCTTTGGGCTTGTCGTCGGATCTGCCGCGAGCCGCAACGCGGTCTCGACCGCATCTTCGGGGGTGGACGCGAAGTGCAGCGTCGCCGACCCCGATTCATCCAGGTGCGCGCCCTCGTACGCGATCTCGCGGATCCGATCGGACCAGCCGCCGGTGCCTTCGAGCACCACGGTCGGCTTGTCCTGGTAGGCGACGGTGAGCTCGTTGAGCGTGCCGACGCCGCCGGAGATCATGATCACCGCGTCCGCGGCACGCACGGTGAGGGTGTTGCGCATCCAGCCCATGCCGGTCGTGATGGCGATGTCGACGTACGGGTTCGCGTCCTTCTTTTGGAACCCGGGCAGCATGCCGATGACCAGGCCATTGGCCCGCTTCGCTCCGCGACTCGCCGCTTCCATCACACCGCTCATGCCGCCGGTGAGGAGGACCGCCCCGGCCCCGGCGATGTTCGCGCCCACGAGCTCTGCCGCCCGGAGCGCCTCGGGCGATGGCGGGCTCTGTGGATCCTTGTTGCTCTTCCCGATGACCGCGATGATCAGGGGCCTCGTCATGGGCGCAACCGCCAGAAGTCTCCAGAGAGGCCGAGCTCGGCGAAGAGCGTTTCGGCCTCCTCGAGGGTGTGACGTCGCCAATCCGGCCGGAGCTTCCGGGCGTACCAGGCCCGCGCGAGCCGCCAGCCCGTCTCGACCGAGATCGTCGTCGCGTCGGGGAAGCCATGCGCGTCGCGCCAGCTGCGAGCGTGCTCTTCCGACCGGAAGAGGAGCATCGTCGATCAGGTGAAGATGATGTCCTTCCACCACTCGCGCGCAGGAAGGGCGAATCCGATGACGACGCCATCGAGCGCGCCGACCGCGTCACCGGCAAGGCGGATCTCGATCGGCACCCCGCACACATCCGCGCAGGCGCCCTGGACCACGCCGTCCGACCCGAGCGCAGCGGGGATGCCGAAGGCGTCCCACGCGCAGAGTCCCCACCAGTCCCGTCCGGCGGACCGCACCGTGAAGTCGGTCGGGCCGGCCGCGAACGGGTTGAAGCTCAGGATGTCGGTCGTGCCGGGCCGAAGGATCATGACCCGCGCGGCCGCCAGGCGGCCGAACGCATCGGCGACGTCACTCTCCGCTGCGGCCGTCCGCGCGGCGACCTCCGCCACTGACGGCACTGCGCCACGTTCGATCACGCACTCGGCGATCGTGACCCGGACCTCGCGGTCGAAGTCCGCCATATCGATCACGACGGGGCCCGCCATGTCGCGCCCTCGGCGGCGTATTTCTTGAGGCCGTTCAGACCGTAGTAGTCCGCCGTCGTCTCGTAGGTCATGCCGGCCTTCTCCATCACGCGCCACGAGCCGATGTTCTCCGGGACGCAGATCGCGATGACGCGCGCTAGGCCAATGGGCCCGAACGCCTGCGTCAGGCAGGAGATCGCCGCCTCCGTGCCGAATCCCAGATTCCAGGCGCTGGTCTTGTAGTGGTACGCGAGCTCGACCTCGGGACCGGTGCCCTCGACGAGCATCAGGCCGCAGTCGCCGATGAGCTCGCCAGTGTCCTTGCGCTCGACCGCCCAGAGGCCGTGCCCATGCTCGGACTCCATGGCGATGCGCCGGGCGACGCTCTTGCCCATCGACTCGAGGGTCGGCTCCGGGAATGGCGGCAGATATCTGCGGACCTCCGGATCGGCGAAGACAGCGAGCATCCCCGCAGCATCGCTCGGCTCGAAGGACCGGATGAGCAGGCGCGGCGTGTCGAGGCGCATCCGCCGAAGAAACTACGCTCTCGGCATGGCAGACGTCGTCCCGTTCCACGGACTGCGCTTCGACGAATCAAAGTCCGGCCCCCTCTCCGACCTCATCTCGCCCCCGTACGACGTCATCTCGGACGCCGAACGAGAGGTCCTCTACGCCCGCAGCCCGTTCAACGTCGTACGGATCGAAGAGGGCAGGGACGAGCCCGGTGACGACGCGTCGACGAACAAGTACAGCCGGGCCAAGAGCGCGCTCGAGGACTGGATCGGCACGGGCGTCCTCAAGGTCGACTCGTCACCGGCGTTCTATCTCTATGACCACTATTTCGCGATCGGCGGCGCGCGCGCTCGGCGGCGCGGGTTCCTTGGGGCGCTCCGCCTGTATCAGGAGGGCCGCGGGATCGTGCGGCCGCACGAACGGACCTTCCCGAAGGCCAAGCAGGACCGGCTGCAGCTCCTTCGAGCGACGCGCACGAACACGAGTCCCGTCTTCGGCCTCTACAGCGACGAGAAGGGCGAGGTGGCGAAGGCCCTGGAGGCCTGGATGGCGCGTGGTCCGGCCCGGCTCGTCGCGGAGGCGCGGGTCGGCGATGACCGCCACCTC
>JANLWM010000193.1:0-13176 GCA_031364525.1 Chloroflexota bacterium
AGCTCGTTCGCCGCCTTCTGCGAGATGGCGACGTATCGGACGCCGCGCGCGGCGTTGGCGAACAGCGACCACGGGGGGCCGGCGTGTCGCTGGGCCAGGTATTGGGCGTCCGTCCAGGCGAGGTCGTGGGTCCACGCGACGAAGACACCGGGTCGCTCGGCGGCAAGACCCACGAGGGCCTCGGTGAGCGCGGCGTTGAGGTGCAGCGTGAAGGCGTTGTGCACGACGACCCGATCGGCGCGGCGAATGTGGGGTCGGAGCTTGCGCGCGATCGTCGCGACCAGCTGCGCGTGCGCCGGGGCGACCGTGCCGTCCGCAAGCGCTGCCCGGTCCCGCAGGACCGCGGGGTGCCGGGTGTCCAGCTCAGCGATACGGACCACCGGCACGCCGCGCGCGCCGCCGCGGCCCGCGAGTATCGCCACGCTGTCGCCGGCATCCTGAGCGGCCCTCGCGTGGATGCCCATGACCTGCTCGACGCCGCCGAGGATCGACGGCGCGGTGTAATGGATGAAGAGGATGCGCTGCTTCCGGCGCCTCACGTGATCGCGGGCGCCGTGGACCGGGCAACGCGTGAGCCACCGCCGGTCACCGATACGGTGCGGCCGCGCCGGCGGACCCGGAAGGAGATCGCCGAGTCGTACGCGCGGAGGTGCTGGACCTCGATCTTGTCCAGCCACACCGGCAGCGCGGGGTCGACCAGGACCCGCCGCCGCTCGAGATCGGGCTCGAGTCCGAGCAGGGAGCGCAGGCAGAGGAAGACCATGCCTGCGGACCACGCCTGCGGGATGCACGACACCAGGTAATCCGCGGGCCGGGACGAGAACCGCAGATCGCGCTTGAAGCCGCAGAACAGCTCCGGCACCCGCGCGTTCGGGAACCGCTTCCCGGCCTCGATGAGCACTTCGATGATCGCGTTCGCTTCCTCGCGGAAGCCATACCGCACGAAGCCCTGCGCGATGAGCGAGTTGTCGTGTGGCCAGACCGAGCCGTTGTGGTAGCTCATCGGGTTGTACGTCGGGTACGTCGAGGAGAGCGTCCGGACGCCCCAGCCACTGAACATGTCCGGAGCCATCAGCCGCTCGACGACCCGTCGCGCCCGATCCGGCCGCGCGATCCCGCACCAGAGCGCGTGTCCGGCGTTGCTGGTCACCGCGGGCACCTGCTTCTTGTTCCCGTCGAGCGCCTGGGCGTAGCAGCCCTCGTTCTCCATCCAGAAGTCGCGCTCGAAGCGCTCGGCCAGCGCGGCCGCCTGCGCGCGCAGGGCGGCCGCCCGTTCGACGTCGCCATCCAGCGCATAGAGGTCCGCGAGCCCGCGCTTCGCGGCGTACATGTACGCCTGCGCCTCGACGAGCGCCGCAGGGAGCACGGACGGTGCGGCGTCCGGATCGGATAGCGAATTCGCCGAGTCCTTCCAACCGTGGTTGCGAAGGTCGCTCGGGCTGGCGCCGTACTCGATGTAGCCGTCCTGGTCCGGGTCGCCGTAGGTGTCGCACCAGGTGATCGCGCGCTCGGCCGCCGGCAGGAGCTCGCGCCAGAGGACGCGGTCGCCGGTCCACTTCACCGTCTCCGCGAACAGCATCGCGAAGAGGGGCGTCGCGTCGACCGTCCCGTAATACGGCCGGTGCGGCACCTCACCCAGACGCGCGAGCTCGCCGCGTCGGAGCTCATGGAAGATCTTCCCCGGCTCCTCCTCGGTGAACGTATCGATCTTCGTGCCCTGGTACTTCGCCAGCAGGCGGAGGGTCCCGCGGGCGATGTCCGGGTTCCAGGCAAGCGTTTGGTATGCGGCGATGATCCCGTCACGGCCGAACGGCACCGCGTACCACGGGATGCCCGCGGTCACGAAGAGGCCGGTGTCCTCGTCGTCGATGAGCGCGCGGAGGTCCAGCGCGCTGCGCAGGACGAGCTCGTCGTCCAGCGACTCCGAGCTCGTCGTGTACTCGGCGCAGCCCCGGAGGAACTTCCGGTAGCGCGCGTTGAGCGCGTCGAGGGCCTCGTCGAAGTCGCGCGGAGCCGGGGCCGCGCCCGCGCCGTCCTCGCGCGGCACCACGGCGAGCTCGTAGGTGACGATCTCCTGTGGGCCGAGCTCTCGCTCGAGCACGAAGGTCCGGCCGGCAACCGCATCCGGAGCCGGGCGCATCGTCACGTCCGTGGTCCGGCGGACCGCGTCGCGACCCAGCCGGGAGAAGCGGAGCCCGTTCGGGATCGCCTCGACCGGGCTCGCCTCTCCGGTCCGCGCATGACCGCGATATCCACGCACCGCGAACATGTCCTGGAACGAGGCGTCGAACTCCAGCTCGATCCGCAGGCGCACCTTTCCCGGGTTGCAGTTGAGGATGCCGACGCGCTCGCGCAGACCATCGGCGAGGAACCGGGTGCGGCGCACCGACAGCGACTGCGACGCGAGGATCGTCCCGTCGTCGAGCGTCGCGGGCCGATTCGCGAGCTGGAACGCCCCGACGTAGTTCTCCTCCGTGTTCGCGGAGAGGAGCGCCGGGGCCTGCCCGTTGATGCGCAGCGAGTAGCCGGAGAGGAACTGGGTGTCGTGGTAGTAGAGCCCGAGCGCGCTGATGGTCCCGAGCGGGAGGCTCCCGTCGTCCTCGGTGACGAGGACGAGGCCCTCCTCCTTCATCGCGACGGTCACCAGCGGCTCACCAGCCCGGGCTTCAGCTTTTCGAACGTCGCGGCCTGGCGCTCGACCAGCAGTTCGGCGGCCTCGGTGTCGAGGTCCTTCGCCTCTTCGATGAAGCTTGCCACCCGCGCGAAGTACAACGGCACCATGGCGGTCACGTACCGCTGCGTCTCGTCGGGATGGGCCCGAGCTGCGAGCAGGAAGTCGAACACGATGCCCGCCCAGGCCGCGTCATCCACGCGATCGGGCACCGGCCGGCTCAGGATCTCGCCCCAGACGGCCTGATGCTCCTCGCGGCCGGCCACGTACTTCTGCCGCAGGATCTCGACGCTTGCGTTCACGACCTCCGGTTCGACCGGCTCGATCGGACCGACGATCGCGGCGGGCTTCGAGTCGCGCACGCTCGTCCACCGCTCGGGGTTGGCGATCGCGAGCCGGAACAGCGTGCTCACCACCTGGCCGAACATCGGGGCGAGGTCTGCTCCAGGGTCCTTCGGGTCGTGGATCTTCGCGCCGAGGAATGCCTGGACCACACGGCGACCGGTCACGAGCGCGGTCGTCGTCATGTAGATGTCGATGCCAAAGCGTGCGACGTCCGTGGACCACACATCGGCACCGCCGAGGGCGGCTCCATCGAGGAAGTCACGCGCGATGGCCGGACCGAAGCCGAATTCGCCGCCGATCGGCTGGCGGAGCCGAAGCCCGTAGAGCGCGCGGGTGAGCGGGTACGCGACGTTGTTCGTGATCGTCCCGTCGAATTTGTGCCGCGCGTAGAGCGGAGTGACGTAGTCCGCGCTTCCGCCGCGGATCGGCGAGATCAGCCGGTCGATCCATTCGGGCGTGATGCTGCGAAGGTCGCTGTCCACGACCGCGCAGGCCTCCACGCCGAGCTGGGTCGCGATCTCGAAGATCGCCCGGAACGCGGAACCCTTGCCGGGTGGACCGACGTATGCGCCCGTGATCGTCGCGACGTCGCCGGTCGACCGGGCCACGACGTCGCTCGTCCCGTCCGTCGAGCCGCCGTCGGCGTTGACGATGACCGGCGTCGAGCCGGGGAAATGGGTGCGCAGACCCAGGGCCACCGTCCTGGCGACGTGACCGACCGTGCGGGCGTTGTTGAAGCTCGGGATCCCGACCAGCAGGTCCGCCTTGCCCACGCGGGCAAGCCCATCGCGGAGCCGGTCGTCGAGCGCAGAAGCGGTCGCTTGGTGCATGGGCGTCTCCCCGGTCGAATCTCTTCCGGACCCGCCCTTGTTCCTCAAGCCCGATGATAACGACGTGCTCGAGGCCCTCGACGCGTATGTCCTGCCGTTGCTCGAACGCGCCTACGCGGCGTTCGGCTACCTCGGCGTGCTCCTGGCCATGACCATCGAGAGCGCAGCCATCCCGCTGCCGAGCGAGCTGATCCTTCCCCTGGCCGGTTTCAGCGTCGCGCGCGGCGTGCCCGAGCCGCTGACCGGGCAGGCGTGGTCGTACTGGGGGGCGGTCATCGCCGGCGTCACCGGCAACACCCTCGGATCGCTCATCGCCTACGGGGTCGGCGCGTTCGGCGGCCGGCCACTGCTCGAGCGCTACGGCAGATTTGTGCTGATCTCGACCCATGACCTCGATGCCGCGGACCGCCACTTCAAGCGCTGGGGCGATGTGACCGTCTTCGTCTCGCGGATGCTCCCGATCGTTCGCACGTTCATTTCCGTCCCTGCGGGGATCGCGCGCATGCCGCTCTGGCGCTTCCTCCTCTTCTCCGTTCTCGGCGCGATCCCGTGGGTGATGCTCCTGGTGTGGGGCGGCATGGTCCTCGGTGAGCACTGGACGGATCTGAAGCACAACCTGAAAGGCCTCGACTACCTCGTCGCCGCCGCCATCGTGGCGGGCGTCGGGCTCTTCATCTGGCGACACCTCCGCACGCGCTGATGGACCAGCTCCTCGCGTTCGATCAACAGCTCTACACGGCGATCGTCGCGGCGCGAAATCCGCTGATCGCGGTCGTCGCGATCGTCATCACCTATCTCAATTTCCAGGGTCTCCAGTGGTGGCTGCTCGGCATCGTGCTGTGGCGGACGCGCGGCGGGCGCCGGGGCCTCTGGGTGGCGCTCACGATCTTCAACGGGATGGTCCTCGCGTGGGCCACCGCCGAGACGGTCAAGGTCCTCGTGCGCCGCCCTCGCCCGTTCCTCGCGATACCGGACGCGCTCCAGCCGATCATCCCCGGGCCGGCCACGTATTCATTCCCGTCCGGCGATACCGCGCTCGCATTCGGTGCCGCGGTCGCGTTCGGGCAGTGCTTCCCGCGCTACCGGCCCTTCGCCCTGCTGCTCGCGCTGGCGGTCGGCCTGTCGCGCGTCTTCGTCGGCGTCCACTATCCGCTCGACGCGATCGGCGGGGCGATCGTCGGCATCGCCTGGGGCCTCGCCGCACCGGCGATCGTCGCCTGGGTCCTGCGCCTCTACCCGTGGCGGGCGTTCGTCGTCCCGCACACCCACTGGGATCGTGAGTGGTACGAGCGGTTCGGTGCCTTCCAAGGCCGGCTCGTCCTGATGGTCGGTGCCCTGCTCGATCTTCTGGAGCGCGAGCCGCGGTTCAGCTCATTCACCTTCGACGGTCAGACGATCCCGCTCGAGGACCATCTCGCGCTCCGGCCCGAGGACCGGCCCCGCATCGAGGCGCTCGTCCGGGCGGACCGGCTGCTCATCGGGCCGTGGTACGTCCTCGCGGACCTGTTGCTCGTGTGCGGCGAGTCGCTCGTCCGCAACTTCCAGGAGGGGCTGCGCGTCGCCGGATCATTCGGCCGCGCATCGCGGGTGGCCTACGTCGCCGATCCGTTCGGGCACCCCGCGCAGATGCCGCAGCTCCTCCGCGGCTTCGGGTACAGCAGCTACGTCTTCGCCCGCGGGGTGGGTGACTCGGGCGAGGATCTCGGGAGCGAGTTCAAGTGGGAGTCGCCTTCCGGGGATCGCGTGCTCGCCTCGCACCAGGTCGCGCACTACGACAACGCCCTGCCGTTGGTCGCCGATGGCCCGACGCCTGTCCTGGACGTCGGGCGCCAGGTCCGGAAGATGCTGCCGCGGATCATGGACCGCACCGCCCCGTACGCCGCCGGCGACGCACTGCTCTTCATGGTGGGGACCGATCACACCTCGGCATTCGAGCGGCTGCCGGAAGCAGTGGAGGCGATCGGCCGGGTCGCGCCGCGCACCCGGGCGAAGATCGCGAGCCTTGAGGAGTTCGTTGCCGCGCTACCGGCGCCGCGCGGCGTGTTCGTCGGCGAGATGGTCTCAGGCAAGTACCGGCCCATCCTCCGCGGCGTCAACTCCACCCGCGCGTGGATCAAACAGGAGAACGCGGCGTGCGAGCGGCTCCTGCTCGAGCGGTGCGAGCCGCTCGATGCGTTCAGCGGCGGCACCGAGACCGACACGTTGCGGTCGCTGTGGCGAACACTGCTCGAGAACCACCCGCACGATTCGATCTGCGGCTGCTCGATCGACGCGGTCCACGATCTCGACATGCGGCCCCGCTTCGCGCGCGTGCGCAGCGAGGGTGAGCGGGTCGTGGGCGAGCTCTCCGGCCGGCTGGCGGGCGGAGGGGCCGCGCAGGTCGTGTGGAGCGCGGTGCCCTGGGTCCGCGACGCGGTCGTCCCGATCAATGGCCGGCTCACCGTGATCAGCTGCGCTCCGCTCGGCGTGACGCCGGCGGTGCGTGGCCGAACGGAAGGCGTCAGCGCCCCCGAAGCGGGTGTCATCGTGAATGAACGGATGCGGGTGGAGGTCGGCGAGGACGGCAGCTTCATCATCATCGACCGCGCCACCGAGACGCGTAGCCCGCGCCAGAACGTGCTCGTGGACGAAGGCGATCGTGGCGACGAATACACGTACTCGTACGCCGGTCCGACGATCACGTCGAAAGGGCTCGCTGGCCGTCGGGCCACGCGGGTCGAGGGTGATCGGGCGATCGTGACGGTGGACGTGCCGCTGCGCCTCCCGTCGTCGCTCCGGGACGATCGGCTCGCCCGCCGTCCCGAGCTCGTGGACAACAGGGTGCGGTTCGTCATCTCCATCGACGCGGGCGCATCGCACGTCGACGTGACAGCGACCGTGACGAATGCCTCACGCGATCATCGGCTGAAAGTGGTGTTCGACACCGGGCTGCGGACCGCGACCCACACCGCCGGCGCCGGCTTCGCTCTGCTCGAGCGCGACAATCGGATCGAGCGCAAGCGGGGCTGGGCCGAGCCACCGACGCCGGAGCGGTGCTTCCACGACATCGTCGCGGTCCAGAAGGTCTCGACCGGCATCGCTGTCGGCGCCGACGGGCTTCGCGAGTACTCGGTGCTGAGCGACGGGAGCGCGATCGCGGTCACCCTCTTCCGGTCCGTGGGCTGGCTGTCCCGCGGCGATCTGCCCGAGCGACGCGGCGATGCCGGGCCGCGCGTGGAGACCCCATCCGCGCAGTGCCTGGGTGAGCTCTCGTTCCGCTACTGCGTCGTGCCATTGAGCGAAGGATTCGGGGTCCCGCTGGCCGCGCGAGCGATCCGCGAGTTCCTGTCGCCGGCCTGGCTGGGAACGGGTGCCGGCGAGGAGCGCTCGTTCTGCTTCCTGGATGGAGATGCCGCGGTGACGCTTTCGGCCATCCGTGCGCGGACCCGCGATCGCCTCGTGGTCCGCCTCGTGAATCCAGGGAAGGATGTCGCGCACACGACGCTCCGCTTCGCGCGACCGGTGCGCTCATCGCGACCGCTCGACCTCCGCGAGGGCGATCTCGCGCTCGGGAACACCGGCCTCGACGTGGTCCGGACCGCAGCGCCGCTCGAGCTTCGCTACGGCTCCGCCGCCGCGACGCTCGAGGCGTTCGAGATCGGGACCTGGGAGATCGAGTTCGCGTAGTCGCGTCAATGGTCCGACCGCATGAACGAATGACCCCGCGACAGCATGCCCGCCGTGGCCCATCGTCGGGCACGTGCGCCGGATCCTCCGTTCGCGGGCCATGCTGGTCCCGCTCGTCTTGCTTGTCCTGCTCGTGCCGGGCTCACCCGCATCCGCGGATCCGGACGGACCGTTCCGCCGGACGACACCCCGTGGCTTCCTCGACCGCTACGCCGGCGGGCTCGTCATCGGGATCCCCGACCGGCGGGCCTGGGGGGTCGAGAGCGCTCTCCGGCCGCTCCCGTCATCGGCTCGCCTGACGATCGACCTCGCCGTCGATGATCCCGATGTCGCCGAGGCATTCGTCCGCATCGCCTACTACGCGGTCGGCGATCGGCGATCGCGCCAGCTCGCGACGATCGACTCGCCATTCGTCCGAGTCGGTCCTCAGAGGCGGGTGACCGTCGAGGCCGAGCCGCCCCCCGGCGCGGTCGCGTACCGCGTACGGATCCTCGGGCGGCTCGTGGCGGGTGCGCAGGTCTCGCGGGCGGACGCGATACGCGTCCGATGGGTCGAGGGAGCGGCCGAGCAGGGCACGCCGCGCCCATCGCTCACGAGGCTGCTGATCGACCTCCCGTGACATACTTTGGGCCGCTCAGCACGTCGGAGGGGATACATGGCCACTGTCACGTTCGATCACGTGACCAAGAAGTTCGGCGAGTCCGTCTTCGCGGTGAACGACCTCTCGATCCAGGTGAATGACGAGGAGTTCCTCGTGCTGGTCGGACCTTCCGGCTGTGGCAAGACGACGGCCCTGCGGATGATCGCCGGCCTCGAGGAGCAGACGAGCGGCGATATCTTCATCGGCGAGCGGCTGGTCAACGACGTCGCGCCGAAGGACCGGGACATCGCGATGGTGTTCCAGAACTACGCGCTCTATCCCCACATGAGCGTGTTCGACAACATCGCCTTCGGCCTCAAGCTCCGCGGCATGGACAAGGCGGAGATCGATCGCCGCGTCGCCGAGGTCGGCGAGATGCTCGGCTTGCAGAAGCTGCTCAAGCGCAAGCCCAAGGAGCTGTCCGGCGGCCAGCGCCAGCGCGTCGCGGTCGGCCGGGCCATCGCGCGCGAGCCGGCGGTCTTCCTCATGGATGAGCCGCTGTCCAATCTCGACGCCGCGCTCCGTATCGAGACCCGCGCGCAGCTGCAGAAGCTGCATCAACGGATCAAGCGCACGACCGTGTACGTCACTCACGACCAGGTCGAGGCGATGACGATGGGTGATCGGATCGCGGTCATGAAGGACGGACTGCTCCAGCAGATCGACACGCCGGAGAATCTGCACGCGCACCCGGCGAACATCTTCGTCGCGGGCTTCATCGGCTCGCCCGCGATGAACTTCTTTCCCGCGAAGCTCACCGGATCGGTGGAATCGCCCGTCGCGGACGCCGGATTCTTCCAGGCGCCGCTCAAGCCGGGCACGATGCGCTCCGCGGGTCGCGAGGTCACTGTCGGGATCCGTCCGGAGGATATCGACGCCGGTGTGCGGCCCGATCAGAGCGCCTACGTCCCGATCGACGCGCGGGTGGAGGTCGTCGAGTTCCTGGGCAACGAGTTCCAGCTGCACCTTTCCGCGGGTGGCCAGACGTTCGTGGCGCGCGTCGACACGCGCAGCCAGGCCCAGCCCGGCGCGATGCTCCGGGTCGGCTTCGACCGATCGAAGATGCACGTCTTCGACAAGGAGACTGGGGAGGCGATCGCATGACGTTGCGCGGCGAGCTGGACTCATTCCCGCTGGAGACGGTGGTCCAGCTCGTCCACTCGACCAACAAGACCGGTCAGCTCGAGATCCGTGACGGCGACGCGACCGGGGGGACGCTCGGCTTCGACGGCGGCCGCCTTGTCGCCGCGATCGCCGGCGAGGATCAGGGCGAGCTCGCCCTCGGCTCGATCTTCGCGGTCGGCATGGGGACCTTCGAGTTCATCCCGTGGAACGAGCCTCCGGCCCCGAATCTCGCCGGAGATCTCGATCAGCTGTTGGACCGGGCCGTCGAGGAGCGCGATCGGATCGTCGCGGTCCGCAAGATCATCCCGGACGACCGGTCCCGATTCCGGCTCTCGGAGCGCGCTGCGGAGAAGGGGAACATCACCCTCGCGCCTGATCAGTGGCGAACGCTGCTTGCCGTCAACGGCGAGCGTGATCTGCCGGGCGTCGCCGGGCACCTGAAGATGGGGAAGCTCGCGACCCGCGCAGCGCTCGCAGCGCTCGTCGAGGCCGGTTTCATCGATGTTCTCGACGTCGCCGAGGCGGATCCGGCACGTGTGCCCGCGGCCGTCCCACCGACGGTCGCGATCGTTGAGCCGGCGCCGGCGCCAGAGGCGCCCGCAGCCGAGCCGCCCTCACCGGAAGCGCCGCAGTGGAGCCCGCCCGTTCGCGAGTGGGCCGCGCCGGCGCCCGAGCCTTCGCTCGCGCCCGAGCCTTTGCCCGTGCAGAGCTGGGAACCGCAGGCCGCCCAGAGCTGGGAGGCCCCGGCTCCCGTACGCCAACCCGACGAATGGGAGCGGCCGCAGTCCGATCTGCGGGCTGATCTCGCCGCGGCGCTCGACGCCCGGATGAGCGCACCCGTGCCCGAGCCTGTCGCGCAAAGCTGGGAGCCGGAGGCGCCGCCCGCACCACCGGTCGACAGTGCGCCCGCACCAGAGGTGTCGCCCGCCCAGGACGAGCGGCTCGCCGCGTTGAGCGGCGTCTTCTCGCCGTCGCCCTCCGCGCCGGCCGATACCGCAGCGCCAGGCACGGACCGCATCAGCGAATGGTCACGGCCCGCGCCGACCATCGACGAAGAAGAGACCGTCGCGCCGGTCGAGGAAAAGAAGAAGGGCCGCTTCGGTTTCCTGAAGCGCGAAGAGGCCGCGCCCACGGCCTCCTCCACCGTCTTGGCGCCGGCCGCGGCCGGGGGCATCGGTCGTGCCGGCATGCTGGCCGAGCTCTCGAACGCCCTGCTCGCCGAGTACAACGGTGGTCACTACGGCAAGGGACGGCTCGATGACCGGATGGCCAACCTGCTCATGCGCGTCGATGAGCAGGCCGACCCCATCGATCGCCCGCTGCCGATCGTCGATGACCGCATCGACGCGCAGGCGCTCGACCGGGAGAACATGCCCGAGCAGCAGGCCGTGCCGTACCTCGCCATCCTCGTGTCGCAGATCTACGAGGATGCCGAGCGGACCTTCGGGAAGGACAAGGCGAAAAAGGGATACCGGGCGGCGCAACAGCAGGTCTTCGGCGCGGACGCCTCGATGCTGGCCGCGTCCGATATCGCCGGACGACTGCCCCGCGTCTAGACGGGTCCCCGGCACGGCCGCGCTCTCACCGCTCTATCTGGGGTTCGATCTCGGCGGTACCAACATCCGCACCGCGGTGGCTCGCGTCGACGGCGATAGTGCGACGCTCGTCGGCCGCGACGCGCGCCCGACGCCGCAGACGGGACCTGACGACGTCGTCGCCGCCCTGGTGTCGAGCGCGGAAGCCGCGATCGTTGCCGCGAAGGTCCGCATCAGTGACATCGCCGCGGCTGGCTGCTCGGCCCCCGGTCCGCTCGACCACCTGACCGGCGTGATCCTCACGACCCAGAACATCGCGGGGTTCGCCAACGCGAGCGTCCCGCTCGCCGGGCGGCTCGCAGCGGGCCTCGGTGGTCCGCGCGTATTCCTCGATCGCGACACCGTGATGGCCGCGATCGGCGAGGGCCTCGCCGGCGCGGCGAGGGGCGCGAAGAGCTACGTCTATCTGACGGTCTCGACCGGGGTCGGTGGCGCCATCGTCGCCGACGGCCGCATGGTGCGGGGTGCGACGAACACTGCGGGCGAGCTTGGCCACTTCCCCGTCGATCTCGCCGGCGGGCTGCGCTGCCGCTGCGGCGGCTACGACTGCGTCGAGTCATATGCCGCGGGGCGCAACCTCGCGGAAGCCTTTGGCGTCGGCGACGCGAGCATCGTGTACGCAAGCGCCGCAGCCGGTGACACCCGCGCCGCGGGCCTCATCGCCCGGGCCGAGGCGGCGCTGGAGAACCTCGCCGTCGGCATCGTCAACGCCCTCAACCCCGAGCGCATCGTGGTCGGCGGCTCGGTGGCCGAGCACGAGCCCGGGCACGTGCTCGATCCGATGCGCCGGGCCATCGCCGAGCGGGCCTTCAAGGTGCCGGCGGCGGCGTGCTCGGTCGTCCCGTCGGCGCTCGGTGCCGACGTCTCGATCATCGGCGCTGCCTTTGCCGCGCGTGACCGCGCGACGGGCGCCGGCGCCTGGTTCCTCTAGATTGAGCGGACGGACAGGGGGGTTCTGACATGACCCGTGTAGCGATCAACGGCTTCGGGCGGATCGGCCGCCAGTTCCTGAAGGCGATCATCGAGCGTCACCCGGAGATCGAGGTCGTCGCGATCAACGACCTCGCCGATCCGGCGATGAACGCGCTCCTCTTCAAGCGCGACTCGAATTACGGGACCTACAAGGGAGAGGTGTCGGCCACGGCGGACGCGATCGTCATCGACGGTCGGAACCTCCGGGTGATCCAGGAGCGCGATCCCGCGAAGCTGCCGTGGAAGGCCATGGACATCGACATCGTCATCGAATCGACCGGCTTCTTCACTGACGGCACGAAGGCGAAGGCCCACCTCGACGCCGGCGCACGCAAGGTCATCATCTCCGCACCGGCGAAGAACGAGGACAAGACCATCGTGCTCGGCGTCAACGAAGAGACCTATGACCCGACGACGCACAACATCATCAGCAACGCCTCGTGCACGACGAACGGCCTCGCCCCTGTCGCGAAGGTGCTGAACGACGAGTTCGGTATCGAGAAGGGGTTCCTCACGACGATCCACTCGAAGACGCTGTCGCAGAAGCTCCTCGACACCGTCGCGAGCGACCCGCGGGACGCCCGCGCAGCATCGGAGAACATCGTGCCGTCAGCGACCGGCGCTGCCCGGGCGGTCGCGCTCGTCATCCCCGAGCTCAAGGGCAAGTTCACCGGCATGGCCTTCCGCGTGCCGACGCCCACGGTGTCGGTGGTCGACTTCACCGCGCTGCTGGGACGCGAGGTGACCAAGGACGAAGTGAATGCGGCGTTCAAGCGCGCGTCCGAAGGCGATCTCAAGGGGATCCTGGCTTACACCGAGGAGCCCCTCGTCTCCATGGACTTCAAGGGCGATCCGCATTCGACCATCGTCAGCGCGATGGACACGATCGTCCTCGGGAACATGGTGAAGATCGTCTCGTGGTACGACAACGAGTGGGGCTATGCCTGCCGGCTCGCCGACATTACGGCGTTCGTCGCCTCGAAGCTTCGCGCCAAGGCGCCAGCCGCCGCGTCCGCCTAGCTCGTTGGGCAAACGCACCATCGCCTCGCTCGACGCGAAGGGGAAGCGGGTCCTCGTCCGCGTCGACTTCAATGTCCCTATCGAGACGCCGCCCGACATGCCGGCCGTCGTAGCGGATGACACGCGCATCCGGGCGGCGCTCCCGACGATCAACGCGCGTCGCGCTCAGGGCGCGATGGTCGCGCTCTGCTCGCACCTCGGTCGGCCGAAGGGTCCGGACCGGAAGCTGAGCCTCGCGCTCGTCGCGTACCGCACCGCAGAGCTCCTTGAGGTGTCGTGGCGATGGCTCACGACTGCGTCGGGCCGGAGGTC
>JANLWM010000211.1:0-2335 GCA_031364525.1 Chloroflexota bacterium
GATCTCCGCGACCCAGCTCGCGACCGGCCGGCACATCGGGTATCGCGAGCGGGAGCTCTTCCCGACAGCGTCCGTGATCAAGCTGCCGCTGCTGGTGACCCTGTACGAGGATGCCATCGCCGGCCGGATCGACCTCGCGGAACGGGCCACGTATCGCGGAGAGACGAAGGTCGCCGGCTCCGGCGTGCTGCAGTACCTCGACGACGGGCTGAACCCGACGCTTCGGGACCTCTCGATCCTGATGATGTCGGTCAGCGACAACACCGCGACGGATCTGCTCTTCGACCGCGTCGGCAAGGGTCGCATCGAGGAGACGATGGACCGCCTCGGGCTCTCGAGCATCCGAACGCCGTTCGATATCCGCGAGATGCTCATGGAGCTGGTCGACATGGATCACTCGAAGCCGGGCGGCTACGACGAGCTGCGCCGGCTGCTGCGGCTGTCGTCGGGAAGCGGCGGCCGCTCGATGATCCCCGAGCAGGCGGATCGTTCGACGCCGGCGGACATGTGTCGGCTCCTCGAGCTCATCGAATCGCGCGCGATCCTGGACGCGGACGCGTGCAGCGCGATCGTGGAGCTGATGAAGCGCATCCAGTCCGCGGCCCGGATCCCCGGGCTGCTTCCGAAGGGCACGGTGGTCGCGCACAAGACCGGCTCATATCGCCGGCTGCGGAACGATGTGGGCATCGTCTACGCGCCCAACGGCCCGTACGTCGTGGCGCTCTTCGCACGCGAGCTGCCGCGCGACAACATCGAGGACGACGAGGCCCTCGCCCGCATCTCGCTCGCGATCTACAACGAGTTCAGCGCGAGCTGAACTCGTTGCCGCGGCGGCGGTATGAGGAGTTCGCGGTCTAGACTTGTCCCATGCGGCGTGTCTATCTCGACCATGCCGCCACGACGCCGGTCGACCCGGAGGTCGCCGACCTCATGGCGCAGGTCCTTCGCGAGGTCAGCGGGAACCCCTCGAGCATCTATGCCGAAGGGCGGCGGGCGCGCGCCCTCGTTGACCGCGCGCGGGATGAGGTCGCCCAGGCGATCGGGGCGGAGCCCGCTGAGATCGTGTTCACCTCAGGGGGCACCGAGGCCGACAATCTGGCGCTCCGCGGCGTCCTGAAGGCGCGCGAGGGCCAGGCCGACGGCATCGTCACCACCGCGATCGAGCATCACGCGATCCTCGACACCGCGCTCGATCTCGAGGCCCACGGGCAGGCGCGCGTGACGGTGGTGCCGGTCGATCCCGACGGGCGCGTGTCAGCGCAGGCGGTCGCCCGATCGATCGACGAGCGCACGGCCATCGTGTCGGTCATGCACGGGAACAACGAGGTCGGGACGCTCCAGCCGGTCGTCGAGATCGGGGCGATCTGCCGCGAGCGCGGCGTCGCGTTCCACAGCGATGCAGTGCAGACCGTCGGCGCGCTCGCGATCGACGTGGGCACGATGCCGATCGACCTGCTGAGCGTGAACGCCCACAAGTTCTACGGTCCGAAAGGCGTCGGGGCGCTGTTCATCCGGCGCGGCACGCGGGTGTCGACCGTGCAGACGGGCGGCGGTCAGGAGAAGGGGCGACGCACCGGGACGGAGAACGTTTCCGGCATCGTCGGCCTCGGCGCCGCGCTGCGGATCGCGTCCTCGCGCCGAGCGGCCGAATCGGCCCGGCAGGCGGAGCTGCGCGATCGCCTCATCCGCGAGATCACATCGCGGATCCCGGGTGCGACGCTCACCGGTCACCCGACCGACCGGCTCCCGAACAGCGCGTCGTTCTGCTTCGCCGGCACGCAGGGCGAAGCGTTGGTCGTGTCGCTCGATCTCGAGGGCTTCAGCGTCTCGAGCGGCTCGGCGTGCACGAGCGGGAACACCGATCCATCGCACGTGCTGCTCGCGCTCGGACTCGACCGAGAGCTCGCGCAAGGGTCGCTGCGACTGACGCTCGGGCGCGACACCACCGGTGCCGACATCGACGCGCTCCTCGCGGCGCTTCCGCCGATCGTCGCTCGGCTTCGGGCCGCCTCCGGCATGACCGTGCCGGCATGAGCCAGGCTCCGGATCTGTACAGCGACGGCGCTTTGGATCACCTGACCCGGCCGCGCAACGCCGGGACCATCGCCGACCCGAGCGGCACCGGCTCGGATACGAACCCGTCGTGCGGCGACCGGACCGTGATCACCGTCACGATCGCGGATGGCCGGCTGACCGCGGTCCGGTTCCGGACGTTCGGCTGCACCGCGGCGATCGCCTCCGCATCCGTGCTCACCGAGCTCGCGACCGGCCTCGCGCCGGATGCCGCGGCGGCGCTCGAGCCGGCGGACATCCTGAACGCGCTGGGCGGCCTTCC
>JANLWM010000217.1:0-11759 GCA_031364525.1 Chloroflexota bacterium
GCGCTCGGCGCGCTGTTCGATGTCGCCTACCGGACCTACCTCCCATCGCTGCTGCCT
Source organism: Chloroflexota bacterium (assembly GCA_031364525.1). Lineage (GTDB taxonomy): Bacteria > Chloroflexota > Limnocylindria > P2-11E > P2-11E > UBA4735. The sequence continues at coordinate 58 of JANLWM010000217.1, forward strand.
TCTGAGCGGCTCCTCGAGGGAAATGCGAAGATCGGGATGACCTCGGCCGTCGCTGAGCTCGGTGGTCCGGGCATCGCCGGCGCGCTCGTGCAGCTCATCACCGCGCCCATGGCGCTGATCGTCGACGCGCTCTCCTATGTCGGCTCGGCGGTCTCGCTCTTCTTGATCAGGCAGCCGGAACGCCGGGCCGACCGGCTGGACCGGGCAAGCGTGTGGACCGAGCTTCGGGTGGGCCTTGCCGCCGTGGGCCGCCACCCGCTCCTTCGCCCGATGGCGCTCGCATCGGGCACCAGTCAGTTCTTCGGCAACTTCTTCGCGTCGCTCTACACCCTCTATGCGCTCGACACCCTCGGGCTATCACCGCTCCTGCTCGGCATCGTCATCTCCGCGGGCGGCGTCGGATCGCTCGCTGCCACGGCCGTCGTCGGACCACTCACTCGCCGCTTCGGGATCGGTCCGACCATCGTCTGGTGCCGCATCGGCGCCGGCGTGCTCGCGTTCCTCGTCCCGATCGCGGGCGGCCCGCCCCTGGTCGCCGCGCTGTTCCTGTTCGTCCCGCAGCTCATCGGTGATGGCCTTCAGACCGTGGCGATCGTCGACGGGCTCACGGTCCGTCAGGTGGTCACGCCGCCGCGGCTGCTGGGACGGGTGAACGGCACCATGACCGTGGTCCTCGACGGGATCGCGCCCATCGGCGCGATCGCCGGGGCGCTGATCGCGGAGGCCTACGGCATCCGGTTCGCCTTCTGGGTCGCCGTGATCGGCTCGTTCCTCGGCACCGGCTTCGTGCTGTTCTCCCAGGTCCGGACGCTTCGCTCGCTGGAGCCCGCAACGGCCTGAGGCCGGTATCGAACCCGTAGCGTGCCGTGGAACACGCGCCCTGGGTGCCGGCGAACGCGTTGAAAGCCGGGCGCGCCTCCCTATAGTCCTACTTCATCCGCACTACGCAGCGCGGATGGTCGTACGGCAGGTAGGGGGACAGGTTTTGGGTCGTCGCGCGCGCGTCTGGCTGACTGTGGCGCTTGCCCTGTCCATGGTGGTCGGGCAGTTGCCGTCGGTCGCCGTGGCGCAGTCAGCCGGGCCGACAGATTTGGCGATCACGGCCGCAGTCAGCGCACCTCCCGCCGCGGCGTTGCGTAGCCCAACGGGTGGCACCGCGATCGCGCTCGGCCGGGTCGCGCCCGCGCAGCCGAATCCACCAGCCGGCAATGGCTGCGGAGGCTGCACCCTGTTCCAAGGTCAGACCGATCCCGCGTCGCCCAGTTATGCCGCACCGGTCGCCGGAACGCTTACCTCGTGGAGCGTGCAGGGACCTTCCGACGGCTGCGCGACCTGCGTCGTTCGGCTGCGGGTCTTCCGCCAGACCGCGCCCGGTGAGTTCCTCACCGTTGCCGAAAGCTCCGACCAGAACGTCGCAGCCGGCGTCAACACGTTCCCGGTGAACATCTCCGTCCTCGCGGGGGACCTGCTGGGTATCCGCGCGACCGACGGCATCCGCTGGTACGCCGGTAACACCGGAGATCAGATCAAGTTCGTCGCTGGCAACCCCGCCCCGGGACAAAGCACGACTCCGATCGGGAGCTGCGCCACCGCGGCATGCTGGTTCTACGACCCCAACGCGACCGCATCTCTCACTAACGTGGCCGCGACGCTCCAGCCCGCCGGCGACTTCGCGCTCCATTTCAATGGCGATCCGAGCTACCTCACCGGATCCAAGGCGATCGCGAACTCCGCCGCGATCCACAGCGCACTCTCTTACGACTTCACGATCGACACTTGGGTGAAGTGGGACGGATCAGGCGCCTACGTCGGGATCGTCAGCCTGCCCCGGGGCACCGACGGCGAAGTCGGTACCGGCATCACGCTCGCGCTGGACAACGGCTACCCATTCCTCGCGATGCAGGACCAAGCCACGAACCTTCGGACCGCCCGAACGTCAGTACCGCTCACACCCCACCGCTGGACGCACGTTGTCGCGAGCTACGACGGTTGGACCACATCGATCACATCTGACGGCGCGAACGCTGGCGGTGCGGACTACGGCGGCTGCTGGCCAGTGCCCGCCAGCACCAACCCGCTCCTTCTTGGCACCGAGTTCCAAAACCTTACGGGGCTCGCGGACCGCCACTTCGGTGGCGCGATCGACCTCCTGACCATCAAGCAAGGCGTGGCCAACCCCACGCACTTCTGCAGTGAGATCAACGGACCCACGGTGAGCTGGTCGTTCGATGAGGGGTTCGGCGCGGTCGCCCGCGCGACGTCCGGCGGACCCGCGGATGCGAATCTCTACAACGGCGTCACCTGGGTCAGCGGCCACACCGGCGATCCGACCATCTCTGGGACCGTCCTCGACAGCCTCGAGCGGCCCCTCGCGAACGCCAGTGTCGCGGTGGAGGTCGCCGGCAACGGTCCCCTCGCAGGCACGACATCCACGGATGCGAGCGGCAAATGGAGCGTTCCGGTCACGCCCGGGAAGAGCTATTGGGTCGCCATCGCCCCGCCGGTGGGCAGCCACTTCGCGCCGCAGTTCTACAACGACGCGATCAGTTCCATCGGCGCGACGGCGGTACCGGTGACCGATGCGGACGTGGTCGGGATCGACGTGTTCCTCCGCCCCGGGTTTGCCCTATCGGGCCGCGCCTTCGGCGCCGATCAGATACCGCTCGCCGGGGTCATCGTTGAGGTCTACCAGGGCGACGTCTGCTGCGCGCCGGTGGCCGGGGTCCAGACGAATGCCGACGGTTTCTACAGCATCGACCTCGCGGCGAATTACGACTACCGCATGCGCATCCGCACCACCGCAGGCGAGCAGTGGTGGAACGGCGTGCCGAACCCAGGCACCACGACGCAGTCGGGGTGGAACGTCGCGACGCCGTTCCGGATGGAAACGACGACGCAGACGTGTCGTGACACGAGCTCGATCTCGCTTCTCGATAACTGGAACCTCGACGCCGTCCTTGGTGGCGGCACGCCGCCAGGATTCTCGACGACCGAACCCACGTATTGCGTCACCCAGATCGTCACCTATCACCTCGCCACGGGCATCGGCGCCACGGGAGGGACCATCTCTCTTCGCGGTGGGAACACGATCGGCCCGTTGGGCGTCAACGTCAGACCCGCCAGTCTCGGCTACACGAACTGGGTGGTCAGCCCGCGTCTGGGCAGCGCGATCATCCAGGGCAACTACCGGTGCGAGGACAGCGATCAGCCGACCTGGGCACAGAACGCCGGGTCGGGCGGCAGTGGCTTCTGCAAGGTCTTCGGTGTGCCGCTCGATACCACGACGACGATAGGTCCGCGCCCGGGCATGAACTTCACGCTCGGCGGCGGTGAGCTCAGCGGGATCGCGCAGTGCGGCGTTGGCGTCCTCCCGAGCGCGAAGGTGGAGCTGCTGTCCGGTAAGACCGTCGTGGCGACGACGACCGCCGATGAGAGCGGCAGCTACCGCTTCCCGACGATCGCTCCGAACGCTGCCTTCACGCTGCGCTACACGAGCGCCAACGGACTCATCACCTGCGTCGCCGGCGTCACGACCGGCGAGAGCGGTACTACCGTCGCGCCGCCGCCGTCGATCCCGAGCCTCGGCAACAGCACCTGGCCGACCGCATTCCGGCTCGGCACCGAGGGGACCGCGCAGGACGACTACCTCGCCGTTCCACGGGATGCCTGGTTCAAGGTGACGATCGGCCCAAGCCAGCAGATCGTGGTCAGCCTTCGTAATTGCGCCTTCGACTGCTCGCTCGTCCTCTACACGGACATCGCGCAGGCCGCCGCCGAGCTGCAGGCCCAATCCATCGCGAGCGGTCAGCGGCAGATCGCGCCCGCTGAGCTCTCGCCGGCGGAGCTCTCGCCCGCCGAGCTGAGTCCGGCCGAGCTGTCACCAGCGGAGCTGAGCCCGGCGGAGCTGTCACCGGCCGAGCTGTCCCCGGCGGAGCTCTCGCCCGCCGAGCTGAGCCCCGCCGAGCTTTCGCCCGCGGAGCTCTCGGCGCTCGCGTACTCGTCCGCCCAGACCAGGTCGATCCTCGCGGTGTCGGCGCACGCCGGCCTCTCGCCTGAGCTCATCGTCCGCAACACCTGGGAGCACACCGGCGACTTCTACGTCCGGGTGCTCAGCCACGACGGGACCACGAGCACGCAGCCGTTCACGATCTCAACGCGCGTGCTGCCGGGTGCCTGCGTCGGGGTGAACCTGACGAAGGCGCCGTCGCTGCTCACGGCAAGCCTCGCCACGTCGATCATCCTGACCAACACGAGTCGGCTGGTGAGCTCGCCCGCTACGGCGACCGCTGCCGCGATGACCGTCGCGCAGTTCAAGACGCGGCTCGACCAGTTCGCGACGAAGAACAACGCGAAGGTCATCGACCTCGCGCAGGACGCCGGCATCCAGCTCAACTACGCGAACTGGGACGCGCACCCCGGCTGCGCCCTGGCCGCGAACACCGTCGCCGACTCGATCCACGACCTCATCCAGCGGTACCGCGCGTTGGGCGCCTTGAAGTACATCACCATCGCCGGTAGCGACCGCGTTGTGCCGTTCCGCCGGGTGCCGGACCTTGCCGGCCTCGGGAACGAGAGCACATATCACGTGCCGGTCCTCGACTCGAGCCAGAGCGCGGCCGCGCTCAACAGCGGTTACTTCCTGTCGCAGGACTACTACGCTGCGCCCGCGCCGATCCTCCGCGGCAATCTCCGGATCGACCTCCCCCAGGAGGCCATCGGCCGGATCGTCGAGTCATTGCGCGACATGACCGCGATGCTGAACGCATACGACGCTGTCGGTGGCGTCGCGAAGCCGAAGACCGCGGTCTCGACCGGCTATGACTTCATCGCCGACCTCGCGAACCAGCTGAAGACGACGTTCCAGGCCGAGGGCCTGACGGTCGATACCCTCATCGAGGCCGCGGGCCTCAAGGCCACTGATCCGACGGCGTGGACGGCGGACCAGCTCCGGACGTTCCTGTTCGGCGCGAAGGCGTACGGCATCTACGCGATCAACGGTCACTTCAGCGGCAACCGCGCGCTCGCGGCCGACTACGCGACGCTCATCGACAGTGCGGAGGTCGCCGCGCTCCCGGCGCTCGACACGCGCTACCTGAACGCGCTCGTCCTCTCGATGGGCTGCCACGCCGCGTACAACATCGTCGACCCCGACGCGGTCCCGAACGCGACGCAGCCGGTCGGCTGGGTCGAGGCGTTCAACGGCCGCGGCGCGACCGTCGTGGGGAGCACCGGGTACGGATACGCCGACACGGACTTCGTGCAGTACAGCGAGCTGGTCCTCTCGAAGACCGCGACAGCTCTCGGCATCGGACCTTCGCCGGTCGCGATCGGCGACGCGCTGCGGGACGCGAAGAGCTCGTACCTCTCGAGCCTCGCTGCACCTGAGGGCATCGACGCGAAGGCCGCGGCCGAGGCGACCGTGTACGGGCTCCCGATGATGCGGTTCGACGTTGCCCGCCCGTCGAGCGCGACCGGCCAGACGCCGCTCACGCTGACAAGCGGCACGTCGTCAGAGCTGCAATACGGCACGCCAGTGCTCAGCTACGTGCTGAACCAGCACACGACGGCGAGCGTGCCGGTCGCCGGCACCACCAACCGGGTGAACCTGACCTACTACGACGCGAGCGGTGACATCTCGGTCTCGCCGCTGCAGCCTGTGCTCCCGCGGAATGTCACCCGGATCGGTGGCCTGCCGGCGAACACGGTCCTCCGGGGCGGCGCGCTCGTGAGCGCGCAGTACACGGAGGTCTCGCCGATCCTGCCGCAGACCGACGCTGCGACCACCGAGACGCGTGGCCAGCTGCCGACCGCGTTCGCCAGTGTGTTCACACCGTTGCGGCTGTTCGCGCTGAACCAGGTCGCCGATCGTTCGCTCGTGGTCCTGCCGTTGCAGTATCTGACCGACGGCGTGACCGGCACCGCGCGCTTGTATGACGCGCAGCACCTGAACCTGCGCCTGTACACCTCGACGCGGACTGACGCGTCGGCCCTTGCGGCTGCGCCGTCGATCTCGAACGTCGTCCTCACGCCGGTGACCGGTGGCGTTCACGTGGACGCGGTCATCGGCGGACTGACCGCCGCGGGCCTCGAGGACGTGCTGTTCACGTACACGAACGGTCCGATCGCCGGTGTTGGAACGTGGCAGTCGCGCTCGCTCCGCGACGGCGAGTTCCACGTGGACCGCCGGATCGAGAGCGGCCTTGGCTTCTCCGAACATGTGAGCGGTGACATCCTGACCGGCACGCCGTTCGACCTGCGGCTCTTCGTGCAGGCCGTCAGCGGCAATGCGCAGGTCTCGGTCTCGTCGAACATCGGCGCGTACTTCCAGCTCGCGCCGCCGACGATCGCGACGCCGACCGCGCCGAAGCACGCGACCACGCTGACGTTCACGTCCGCCCCGGCCGCCAGCGTCACCTACGGTGGCTCGATCTCGACGACCGTGCGGCTCTCCGACGGCACGACCCCGCTCGTTGGCCGGCCGGTGGCGTTCGAGTTCGGTGGCCATCGCGTACGGGTCGTGACCGCGGGTGGCGGCCTCGCGACCGCGCACTTCGAAGCGAGCTTCGTCCCGTTGGCGCGGCCGTACGTGCTCACTGCCGCGTTCGCCGAGGACCAGGACCTCCTTGGGTCCGAGCTGACGGCCGATGTCGTCATCACCCGGGCCGCGTCAACGTTCTCCGGCGTCACGGTCTCCTACGCGGGGAGCGGTGCGACCCTGGGAGCGATCCTGAGCGCGAACGGCAGGCCGCTCCATGAAGAGCTCGTCATGATCACGATCCGGCGCGGGACGAAGATCGCCGTGACGCGGCCGGTCCTCACTGACGGCACCGGCCGCGCGCAGATCGATGTGTCGGGCCTTCCGAACGGAGGCACGGATAAGTACTCCGCGACGTTCGACTACGCGGGGAGCGTGTTCTACGTGCCGAGCCAGGCGAGCGCCAGCCCTGCGCCGAGGGTGAGCGGCGACGGATCGCTCGGGACGGACAAGTCGAATTCATTCGAGCTCAATGTCCGCGTCAAGTCTCAGGACAATGATGCCGAGAAGCGCGAGGAGGACCAGCGCGGGCGCGACGACCAGAAGGGCAAGAAGGATGAGAAGCCGGCGCGGCTCCTCTCCGGAAGCTTCAACTTCCATTCGAAGCCTGGCCATCTCGAGTTCGAGAGCAACTCATTCCAGTCGCTCGCGGTCGCGGGCGGCCGGGCGGAGATCCTGGGCACCGGGAAAGTGGCGGGCTCGCCGACGACCTGGCAGTTCCGGCTCGTCGTGGTCGACGGGTCGCCGGACACCTTCGAGCTCTCCATCTGGGACCGCACCGGATCGCTCGCGACGCCGTGGTTCCATATCGGGCCGAGCATCGTCAACGGAGACATCCGGATCCGCTAGAGAGCCTTGTAGGCAGCCTCGGTCCTCGCGAGCTCCGCCACGTCGCCAGCCTCTTCGAGCACGCGTTTGCTCTCCTCAAGATGCGTCCGAGCCGCGGCGCGGTCGCCGCGCGCGAGCGCGATCTGGCCGATCACCCGCTCGGTCGCTCCGGCCTGCGCCGATGCGCCGGCATTACGCGAGTACACGAGCGATCGCCCGGCGTTCTCCGTGGCCGCGTCAAGATCGCCGGAGGCGAGGTCCGCGCCAGCGAGGTAGCGGTAGATGTCGGGGTGGTACGTCGTGCTTCCGAGCGCGTCGTACCGCCGCTCGGCGTCACGCAGATCGGCGCGTCCGCCCGCGACGTCGCCGGCCTCGATCCGCGCGGCGCCCAGCCCGACGAGCGCGATCCCGATGCCCGATGCGTACCCGATCGGCGTCCAGGTCGCGATCGCCTGCTCGAACGTGGACACGGCCTTGGCCGCGTCGCCGCGCGACAGATACACCTCGGCGATGTTGTTGAGGCACGTGCCCACTCCCCACGGGTTACCCATCCGCCGGCGCAGCGCGAGGCTTGCCTCGTGTTTCGCGATGGCTTCATCCCAGCGGCCCTGACGCGCGTACAGCGCGCCGAGGTTGCTCTGGATGTCTGCGATGCCGACCGTGTTGCCGACGCGCTCGTAATGAGCGCGGCTGCGGTCGTACATCTCCGCCGCGTGCCGGAGATCCCCCTCGAGGTACGCGACATTGCCCAGCTGCTTGGCGCCGTCGGCCAGCACGTCCACCGCGCCGAGGCGCTCGCCCGCGGCGATCGCCTGGATCAACGCGATGCGCGCACCGTCGTAGTTGCCGCGCCGCCAGAGCAGCTGTCCGAGCTCCAGCCCGATGCGGCAGGCTTCGGCATCGTCGGCCCCGTCGAAGATCCGAAGGCCCCGCTCGTAGTGCTCGCGCGCCTGGTCGTACTCGCCCTTCTTCGCGAGCACCATGCCGGAGAGCCGCTCGAGGCGGGCGATCCGGCCCGGCGCCGGCGTGCCGCGTTCGCGCGCGTCGGTAAAGCTCTTGAGCGCCTCGTCGTACCGGCCCATGAGAGCCTGCACCTCGCCGCGCCGCTCGAGAACGGTCCCCCCATCGAGCGGCCCGTCGCCATCGGCGGCGCGCTCCAGGGCTGAGGCGTAGAGCGCGAGGGCCTCGTCGTTGGCGAACAGTCCCTTGGCGCGATCGCCCGCCCGCACGAGCCACTCGAGCGCGCGCACGGGGTCGTCGCCGCGCTCGAAGTGGTACGCGAGGAGATCGATGAACTCATCGAGCCGGTCTGCGAACAGCGTCGCGATCGCCTCGCCGACAGCGGTGTGTGTGCGCCTCCGGACGGACTGCAGCTGCACCTGATACGCGACGTCCCGGATGAGCGCCTGACGGAACGTGTAGGTCAGCTCGGGCCGCGTCGCGCGCGAGGCAACGAACCCGTCGGACTCGAGGACGCCGAGGCCCTCGCTCACAGAGCCGTCCGGGAGGAGCCGCGCGAGGACCCGGTACCAGAAGGTCCGGCCGATCACGGCCGCCGGTCGAACGACGCGCTTGGCGCTCTCGGGCAGCCGGTCCAGGCGCGCCTCGAGCACCTCGGTCACGGTCGCCGGGAGCCGGTCGGTGGCGCGGACGTCGCTGACGATGCGCCCGTCGCGCTCGCTGAGGCCGCCGCTGCTCTGGAGCTCGCGCACGATCTCTTCGATGAAGAACGGGTTCCCGCCCGTGCGTCCAAGGACCCGGTCCGCGAGCGTCGCATCGACCGGAAGCTCGAGCATGCCGCCGATGAGCTCCCGCGATTCGGCATCGTCGAGCGGGGAGAGGTCGATGCGCGCAGCGGTCCAGGGCGGCGTCCAGCCGGGCCGGCTCGTGGTCAGGAAGACGCACGGCAGTCCGGTCGCATCCCCGACGAGCTCCGTCAGCACGCCGATGCTTGCGTCGTCGCCCCAGTGGAGATCCTCGGCGGCAAGGAGGAAGGGCGCACGGAGCGCCGTGCGCTGGAGGACCGAGCGAAGGAACCCGACCAGCAACGCGCGCTTCCGCTCCGGGTCGACGTCGGAGTGCGCCGGGTAACCGATGATCTCCAGGATCACCGCCACCACCACGATGTCGGGCGGGTGGCCATATCGCGTGAGGCCGACCTCGAGCGCCGTACGGGCGGCGCTCTCCTCGTCGGCGGCATGGATACCGAAGGCCCCGCGGATGAAGTCCGCGATCAACGCGTAGGGCGTGGACTGCTCGTAGGAGGCACAGCGCGCGGTGATCCGGTCCATCGCGGCCGGGAGGGTGCTGCGGAACTCGGCGACGAGCCGTGACTTGCCGACACCGGGCTCTCCGACGACGGCGACGACCTGACCGCGGCCGGCCTGCGCCTCGGCCAACGCGGCTCCCAGCTGGCCAAGCTCGTCGAGACGGCCGATGAAGGGCGTCGCGTCGGGCTCGACGGTCATGTCGAGGACCCGGATGACGCGGTACGTGATCACGGGCTCGCTCTTACCTTTGAGCGTGATCGGCTCCCGTTTCTCGAACTCGAACCGGTGCATCGCGAGGCGGCGGGTGGTCTCGCTCACCAGCACCTGCCCGAGCGGTGCCGCGGATTCGAGGCGCTGGGCGGTGTTCACCGCATCGCCGACCACCGTGTACGCGCGTTGCACGTCGCCGGCGAGCAGGCCCGCGACGACCTCCCCGGTGTTCACGCCGATCCGGAGCGACAGCCGCACGCCGTAGTTGCGGTCCAGGTCGTCATTGAGCCGGACGATCGAGGCCTGCATCGCGAGCGCGGCGTGGATCGCCCGTTCCGCATCGTCCTCGTGCGAGATCGGCGCTCCGAAGACCGCCATGACGGCATCGCCGATGTACTTGTCGATGGTGCCTTCGTACCGCTGGATCTGGCGGGCGAGAGCACCGAAGTACGAGCCGAGGATCCCGCGCAGTTCCTCGGGGTCGAGCTTTTCGGCGAGCGGCGTCGAGCCGGAGAGGTCGGCAAAGAGGATCGTGACGACCTTGCGCTGCTCGAGGAGCGCATCGGCCGTCTCGGCGGTCACCTGCAATGAGGCGCTCGTCGTCGGTGTCGCGGCTTGCGGCATCGGCGCCTGGGCGGCCGCGATCGGCGTCCCGCAGCTCGGGCAGAAACGGTCCTTGGCCCGGATGGTCGCGCCGCAATTCGCGCAGCTGGCCTTTGTTCGCGCGGGGCGATCCGGCATCGGGGTAAGGGTACGGCTGTTAGGCGGCGGCTCGGCGCCCGATCTCGGCGCGCACGATCGGCGCGACCTTCGCGCCGAAGAGCTCTATCGCATGCAGCACTTTGTCGTGCGGCATCGTGCCGACGCTCATCTGGAGCAGAAAGCGCTGGTTCCCGAAGAGCTCGTGCTCGTAGAGGATCTTCGCCGCGACCGTCTCCGGATCGCCGACGAGGATCGCACCGAGCGGCGCGCGCTCGACGTCGAAATGCGCCCGAGTCTGCGGCGGCCAGCCGCGCTCGCGTCCGATCTTGTTCATCATGTAGGAGTACCCCGCGAAATAGTCGTCGGCGGCCTGCGCGGTCGTGTCCGCGACGAAGCCGTGCGAATTGATGCTCACCGCGAGGGTCTTCGGGTCGTGGCCGGATCGGCTGGCCGCCTGGCGATAGAGATCGACGAACGGGACGAATCGGCGCGGCTCGCCACCGATGATCGCGATGGCGAGGGGCAAGCCCAACGTCGCAGCGCGAACGACCGACTCGGGGCTGCCGCCGACGGCGATCCACACCGGCAGGGGCTCCTGGACGGGTCGTGGGTACACCCCCAGGTCGTTGACCGGTGCGCGCGTCGTGCCCGTCCACGTCACGCGCTCTCCGGCGCGCAGCTTGAGCAGGAGATCGAGCTTTTCCTCGAAGAGCGTGTCGTAGTCCTTGAGGTCGTACCCGAAGAGGGGGAACGACTCGAGGAACGACCCGCGTCCGGCCATGATCTCCGCCCGGCCGCCGGAGAGGGCGTCGACCGTGGCGAACTCCTCGAACACCCGGATCGGATCGTCAGAGCTGATGACGCTGACCGCGCTCGTGAGCCGGATGCGCGTGGTGCGCACCGCTGCCGCGGCGAGGATGACGGCCGGCGCTGACACCGCGAAGTCGGGACGGTGGTGCTCGCCGACGCCGTACACATCGAGGCCGACCTGATCGGCGAGCTGGATCTCCTCCATCAGGCGACGGATGCGTTCGGCCGCGGTGATCGTCTTCCCCGTGACCGGGTCGGGCGTCACCTCGGCGAAGCTGTACAGGCCAAGCTCGAAGGGTTCAGTCATTCAATGTCTGAGCGGGTGGCGGGAATCGAACCCGCACCTC
>JANLWM010000241.1:0-2537 GCA_031364525.1 Chloroflexota bacterium
CATCGTCGAGCTCGCGCATCGCCGGCGTGAACGAGCCGACGGCCGTGATGTGCACGCCCGGCGGCAGCAGGGCGCCGGGAAAGACTGGCTCGGCACTGGTCGTCGCGGTGACCACCACGTCTGTTCCGTCCAGGGCTCCGGCCATGGCGGCAGGCTGAACGGAGATCCCGGCGAGCCTGGGCTCGCCCGCGGCCCACTGGCAGAACGCCATCGCGTGCGCGGGGTCGCGCGTCACGACCCGGACCAGGCGGATCGGCCGGACGGCGACGAGCCCGAGCAGCTGGGTCCGGGCCTGGGCGCCCGCACCGAACAGCGTCGCCACCGATGCCGCCGGCCGGGCGAGGGCGCGGGCCGCGACGCCGCCGGCAGCGCCCGTCCGGAGAGCGGTCAGGGCCGCCCCCTCGATCAACGCGACGAGGTCGCCGCTCGATGCATCAATAAGGAGGACGGTGGCAGCCACGAGGGGGCGCCCGAAGGAGCGGTTCCCGGGCGCCACGCTGACGACCTTGACGGAGTACCAGGGGGCGCCGGCGAGCGACGCGGGCATGGTGAGCGCGACGCCCTCCTTATTGATGGGCACGCTGAGCCGGACCGGGGTCGTGGCCTGACCGGTCGAAAGCGCCCGAAAGCCAGCCTCCACGGCGTCGATCGCGTCCTCCATCGGACACCCCAGCGCGAGGTCTTTGGCGCGCAGGAGCAGCACGGCCATTTCGTTGACGAGCCTAGGGGCTGCTCGTACGCTCAGCCGTCACAGGGCCCATCGGGCCCAAGGGATGGGGAGCCGGCTCCGGCCTACCCAAAAACGAGGGAGGATCTATGCAAAGGCGCTGGCTTTCCACGACCGCTATTGCCATTGGCGTCGCGCTCGTCGCGGCGGCCTGTGGCGGTGGTGGCACGGGTGCGACCACCACAGGACCCGCGGCCACCACGGCGGCGGCTGCCACCACGGCGGCTCCGGCCGCCGAGATCATCATCGCGAGCAACCTGCCCACCTCTGGAGCGGACGCCTCGAGCGGCCTGCCGACCCAGAACGGGGCGGCGTTCGCCGTCTCGCAGACGCCGACCTACAAGGGCATCAAGATCACGTTCAAGCCGTTCGACGACACCGTGAACGGTGTGCACGACCCGCAAAAGGGCGCACAGAACGCCCAGCAGATGCTGTCCGACCCGAAGGTCCTCGCGATGGTCGGGCCGTTCAACTCGAACGTCGCGCGAGCGATGATCCCGATCCTGAACCAGGGACAGCTCGCGATGATGAGCCCCTCCAACACGAACGAGTGCCTCACCCAGACGTTCCCGTACTGCGACCCGACGCCGGCCAAGCTCCGGCCGACCGGCAAGAACAACTACTTCCGCATCGCGGCTCCTGACACGGTTCAGGGCCCGGCGATGGCGGACTACATCATCAAGACGCTGAAGCTCACCAAGGTCGCGGTCTTCTCTGACAACGAGACCTTTGGTAAGGGCGTGGCGGACAACTTCGCGAAGCGTCTCATCGCCACCGGTGGGACCGTCACGAACCGTCAGGACTTCGACATGAAGTCCACCAGCGACTTCAAGGCGTTCATCAACGCGGCCAAGGCCGCGGGCGCGCAGGCGATCTACGCCGGCGCCACCTCGTCCAACAAGGCGTGCATCGTCCGCAGCCAGATGAAGGGCATCATGGACGCGGCGAGCACTCCGTTCACCGGTCCGGACGGCATCGGCGATGACCAGTGCCTCAAGGACGCCGGCGACCAGACCGCGAACATGTTCTTCACCAACGCGGCGGGCGACGCCGCACAGAACCCGGACGCAGCGGCAACGGTCGCCGCGTTCAAGGTCGCGTACCCGAAGGCCTCTGACCTCGGGGCGTACACCTTCCCGGCATACGACTGCGCCCTCATCCTCGTGGACGCAGTGAAGCGCGCGATCGACGCGAACGGCGGCAAGGTGCCGTCCCGCCAGCAGGTGATCGACGCGGTGCAGGCGACCAGCGGTCTCAAGGGCACTGTCGGGACGTACGCGTTCGACGCGAACGGCGACCCGAAGTCCGCGACCATGGCCTTCTGGTTCACGAAGGGCACGCCAGCGGTGTGGACCTTCCAGAGCCAGTTCAGCGTCCAGTAGCGACGACGATCGAAGGAGGGGGCGGCAACGCCCCCTCCTTCTCCTTCGCGTAGCGCTCGCATACCGGAAGGGGAAGGCGTAGTGCTCTCGAGCGTCGCCAACGCGCGGACGCGGCTGCTGGCCGGCAGCCGTGGCCGGGTCCTCAACACCACCCTTTTCATCCTCATCGGCCTGGCGTTCGTCATCCTCGCAACGAAGGTCGTGGCCCTCGGTCCGGCCTACTTCATCCAGATCGTCGTCTACGGCCTCGCGGACGGCTCGATCTACGCGCTGATCGCGCTCGGGTACACGATGGTCTACGGCATCGTCGAGCTCATCAACTTCGCGCACGGGGACGTCTTCACCCTGGGCGGCTTCATCTCGTTGTGGCTCATCCCGATCTTCGGTCTTGACGAGGCGACCTCATCGGGGCCAGGGATCATCCTTCC
>JANLWM010000253.1:0-3343 GCA_031364525.1 Chloroflexota bacterium
TCGATACATGAGGCGCGTAGGGTGACCGCAGCTTCGCTCGATGGTCCGACATCGAGGCCAGATAGCGTCGTGGAGGAACGGAATGAACATGCCACGCGTGTTGGTCATTGAAGACGAGCCTGATGTGCGCCTGCTGTACGCGACGGCTCTCCGCGACGCAGGTCACGAGGTGGTCGAAGCGGAGGACGGACTCGATGGGCTCAAGCAAATGAGCGCTGATCCGGCGCTCGTCGTTCTCGACCTGCTCATGCCGCGGGCCAACGGATACGAGTTCCTCAGGCGACTGCGCTCGTCGCGCCGGCACCGCTCCGTCCCGGTCATCGTCGTCTCGGCGACCCCGACCGGGCGACGGTCACTCATTCACGGCGCAGATCGGTATCTCGCGAAGCCATTCGACATCGACGTCCTCACCAACATGGTCCGCGATGTCATCAGGGGAGGGACCGCCCTGCTCGAGTAGCGCTCGACTGCGCGGCCGTCTCGAGGGTCATGAGTGATGCGAGTCACGGTGGCACTACCGGATGGCGCCAGGCGCTACCTCGGTACGAACTTGAGGGAGATCGAGTTCACGCAGTGCCGCGTGTTCCGTGGCGTGAGCTGCTCACCGACGAAGACGTGACCCAGGTGTCCGCCGCAGGCGGCGCACTCGATCTCGACGCGCTGCCCATCGTCGTCCGGTACTCGGTCGACGGCACCTTCGATCTCCTGGTCGAACGACGGCCAGCCACAGCCGGAGTGGAACTTGGCATCTGACACGTAGAGCGGCGTCTCGCACCGGCGGCAGACGTACGTGCCCTCGACGAAGAAGTCGTCGTACTCACCTGTGAATGGGCGTTCGGTGCCCTTGTTCACGATGACCCGCGCCTCTTCCGGGGTGAGCTTGTTCGAAACCTTCATCGCATTCCCTTGTCAGCCTTATCCGCGCACCATCTTCTCACGCCGCACAATTCGCGGATGCCCGTTTCGACAGGGACCGCCTGGCCACTCGTGCTCGGGGTCATCGCGAGCGCGCTCGTGGCGGTCAGCTGCGCCGCTTCCTCCGACCAGGCCGTCGATGCGGCCGTAGGCGATCCGCCCATCCTCTTCGTCCACGGCAACGGAGACTCCTCCGCACTCTGGATCACCACCATCTGGCGCTTCGAATCGAACGGCTACCCGCGCGATCGGCTCTTCGCGATGGACATCGTGGCGCCGGCGGCGCGGGACGACGACGCCGTCCCGCAGGCGAACCGGAGCAGCACCGCTGACGTTCGCGATCAACTCTCCGCGAAGGTGGACGAGGTCCTCGCGCGCACGAAGTCCGCAAAGCTCGCGCTCGTCGCGAACTCGAGGGGCGCCAACGCTGTGCGCAGCTATCTCAAGAACGGCGGCGGTGCGGCCAAGGTGGGGTGGGTGGTGTTGGGCAGCGGCGTGAACCACGGTATCTACGCCGCACCGGGCGGCCCGAACAGCGAGTTCAACGGTGCATCCGCGTTCATGAAGCAGCTGAATGACGGCGCCGAGGTCATACCGGGCGTGCGATATCTGACCATCCGCAGCGACACGCTGGATAAGTACGCGCAGCCGGAGCTGTCGCCCGGGCGACCGTCGGGCATCAGCTACGACGGGCCGGCGCTTCAGGGTGCGACCAACGTCGTCCTGGCCGGCGCCGATCATCGCGAGACCGCCTTCAGTGCCCGCGCGTTCGGCGAGATGTACCGGTTCCTTACCGGAAAGACCGGAGCGACCGTGATCGTGGCGGAGTCGGACCCGCGGCTGACCGGCTATGTCGGCGGCTACGACAACAGGGCGGCGACCAACACCGGCGTTGCCGGGGTCACGGTCACGGTCTACGAGGTCGATGGCCGCACCGGTGCCCGCACGGGCGCCCCGGTCCTTCGCACGACGACCGGGGCGGACGGCAGGTGGGGGACCCTCACCGCAACGCCGGCCGCGTTCTACGAGTTCGTGGTCGAGGCGCCCGGCCAGCCCGTGCGTCACGTCTTCCGTTCGCCGTTCCCGCGCTCGAGCGCCTACGTCGGCCTGCGCCTGTTCGAGGACCAGCCGGCTCCATCAGGCAAGGGACTCATCGTCTTCACGCGGCCCCGTGGCTACGTCGCCGATGGCCGCGACCTGCACATGCTGGATGGCCAGCCGGTGCCCGGTGTTCCGCCAGGCATCCCCACGAGCTCGAGCTTCAGGATCGAGACAGCGCAATTCGGTCGTCCGATACCGGCATCATTGAACGGCGAGGTGATCACGGTCCGCGCGTTCCCCGGCGAGATCGTGTACGCGGAGTTCCACTACTGAGGTCGGCGATACGCGCGATGTGCTTCACGTGGGAGCGCTCGTGGTCGGCGAGCCGGCGCGCGTAGTCCACCACCATCCGTTCGCGTGGCGCTCCTGCGCCCGTCACGATCGCAGTTCGCGACCAGCCGGCCGCCGGCAGCGCCCGGAGAAGCGTGAGCAGCACGGCCCGCTGCTTCGCAAAGGCGCGCAACGAGCGCGCGAATTCAAGCTCGGGATAGTTCGTGCTCTTGATCCAGGTCGTCGGATTGACCGCGCGGATCGTCGGCCGGTCCTCGGCGACGATCGTCGCAATGTATCTGCCCCACAGGTCATCGCATGACCGCAGATGGGCGAGCACGTCGTTGATGGACCACTCGCTGCGGTCCTCTGAGCGGCGCAGTCGAGCTCGCGGCAGATCCGCCGTCAGCTTCGCGAGGGCCTTCGGCTGCTCCGCGAGCTGAACGAGGATCTGGTCGATCGAGAGCGGCGTGTCGTGCACGCGACATATGTTGACCGAGTCGTCGAACCGTCGGGCAGTTACCGATCTGTCATGGATACCGCCCTGCGATGTCGTCCATGTCACGCACGAGCGGCACAGTTCGTGCCTTGCTGTCGCGCCTGAAAGGTGGTGTCCCATGCTTCTTGCCATCGCTGGTGTTCTGCTCGTTCTTTGGCTGCTCGGGCTCGTGGCCCTTCCCGCGATCGGCGGGATCGTGCACCTGATGCTCGTGATCGCCGTGATCGTCGTGGTCCTGCACTTCCTCGGTATTGGCCGCGGACGCCAGACCGTCTAGTCCAGCAGGAACACCGCAACCACCCAGTACGAGAGAAGCCCGGTCGATGTCGACCGGGCTTCTTCATATGGACGGCACTCGTGTCCGGTGGTCAGGCCATCGAAGGCTTAGGCCGTTGGGACAACGATCCGCTTGGGAGCCGGTGCGAAGAGCACCTTCTCCTTCGGCGTGACGAAGGCGTGGACGAAGCCTGCCAGCGAGAGGAACAGCATCACGGCCGAGAGACCGTAGAGGATGTTCCCGGCCAGACCGGCCGCGGCACCAAGGACGCTGAATCCGAA
>JANLWM010000306.1:0-4944 GCA_031364525.1 Chloroflexota bacterium
TCGCTCGAGCATCATCCGCCGCATCGGGTCAGCGGCGACCGTCGCGTCTTCGACCTCGAGCGGCTGACGGCGCTGCAGGACGTCATCGATCACGTCCGACCGGGGCAGACTCTTCGTCATCACGGCCCGGTCATCGTTCGCAGTGGCGAATTCGAGGTTCTCTCCACCGTCGTCCAGGTAGATGTAGGTGCCCGACGCTCCGATCGTCGAGACGACCGACTGGGCCAGCAGCTTCAGCAGGCCGGGCAGATCGCGCTGGCCCGAGAGCGCGACGCCGATGCGGTGCAGCTCGAACAGCCGGCGGGAGAGCGCGGTCGTGCGCTCGTACAGGTCGGCCCGCTCGATCGCGATCGCCGCCTCGTTCGCGATCGCGCCGAGGAGCTCGAGATCGCCCTGGTCATACGCATGCGGCTTGACGCTCTGGACCGAGATCGCGCCGAAGACCTTGCCCTGGCTGCGCATCGGCGCGACGAGGATCGATCGTTCGTGTACGGTGCCCCACGAATCCCGAACGAGACCCAGTGCCGCGAAGTCCCGATGCGCATCACGAATGAGGATCGGCTCGTCGCGCTCGACGGCGAGGCCGGCAAGGGTCCCCGGTGCATCCTTCTCTTGCGGCGGGAGCTCTTGGGCCCCATCGGCCAGGAAGCGGTAGCTCACGCGCTGGTGCGCACCATCGACGATCGCGACGAAGAACGCGTCCGACTCGAGGACCGTGCGTACCTGGCTGAACACGGCCCGGAACACCTCATTCGTGTCGAATGACATCCCGACGGCGTGACCGACCTCGACAAGCGTCGTCAGCAGGCGCGCGCGGCGCTCCGCGACGAAGCGGGCGCGGACGTCGAGATAGCCGATGACGAAGAGCGGGACACCCGGTACCAGGAACCACGGCTCGATGATGACGACCTCGATCGCGATGACCGCCGCGAGCCCCCACAGGAGCTGCGCCCGTCCGGTGCGCGCGAGCCACCGCCAGCCGCGTTCGAGCGATGGACCCCGGAGCGCGAGCAGCAGCAGGAAGAGCTGGGCGAGATCGACAGCGACGTAGGCGGTCACGGCAAAGACCGCGGCGGGGATCGACGCGGGCAGGTCGATGCGCGGAGCGAACGCGCCCCAAAGGGCCGCGTAGACGAGCGATGCGACGCCGCTCGACACCGCGACAGCGGCGGAGTTCCGGACGATCTGCTCGGGCCGCTTGCGGCCGAGAACATCGGTCGTCAGGCGTGCGACGCCGGCGACGATCGCGACGGTACTCGGTGGAAGCAGGATGATCCCCGCGACGATCGCGACGTCGGACGGGCTGAGATCCGCGTCGGGGTGGATCTTGATCGGTCTCGCTGCGAGGATGACCGTCGTGGCGAACAGCGCGCCCACGAGCCAGAGCTGTACCGGCATGAGGATCAGATTCGCCACCCCGAGGCCGAGGAACGGAAGTGAAAGCAGGGCGGTGCCGGCGATGAGGACTGTTGTCGCGGCGCGGTTCCGGACGCCATCCATCGCTTCGGGGCAGGCTATCAGGCGGTGGTGGGCGCGAGGTCGGTACGCACGATCGGGTCAGCGGGTACGAAGGTACCGTTCGAGCGCGAGCAGCCCTACGAAGATCGCGGCGATGATCAGTACTTCTTGAATGCCGCCGCGCTCGACACCCGGTCCGATCACCAGGACCCCGAACGCGAGGAGCAGGACGGTCCCGGCGACGACGACGAAGGTCCGGCGCCGATGCACGCCGGCTACGCCTTCGCGGACGGCGGCTCCGGCTCGCCCTTGCCCGGCTGCGTGGATCGCTGGCCCATCACCCTGCGCTTCACCCACGCCAACGGGTCGTAGAACTCGGTCACGATCCGCTCTTTGAGCGGGATGATCGCGTTGTCGGTGATGTGGATGTCCTCGGGACACACCTCGGTGCAGCACTTCGTGATGTTGCAGAAGCCAAGACCGGCCTTGGCGCGGAGCAGCTCCATCCGGTCGTTGCTGTCCAGCGGGTGCATCTCGAGGGCTGCGTAGCGGACGAACAGGCGCGGTCCGGCGAAGGCCTTCTTGTTCTCCTCGTGGTCGCGGATGACATGGCAGGTGTCCTGGCAAAGAAAGCACTCGATGCACTTGTGGAATTCCTGGACCCGGTCGACGTCCTCTTGGTACATGCGTCGCGTGCCGTCGGCCTCCTTGGGCTTCGGCTTGAACGCAGGGACCTCCTTTGCCTTCTCGTAGTTGTACGAGACATCGGTCACGAGGTCCTTGATGATCGGGAACGTCTTCATCGGCGCGACCGTGATGGACTCGCCCGGCTCGAACGTGTTCATCCTCGTCATGCACATGAGGCGGGCCTTGCCGTTGATCTCCGCGCTACAGGAGCCGCACTTGCCGGCCTTGCAGTTCCAGCGCACGGCGAGGTCGGGCGCGCGCAGCGCCTGGATCTTGTGGATGACATCGAGCACGACCATGCCCTCGTCCGTTGGGACGGTGTACGTCTCGTACCTCCCGCCCTCCTTGTCACCACGCCAAAGGGACATGGTGGCCTGGCGCGTCGCCTCGCTCTCGGTCACTTCACGCCCCCGGGCTGCGCCTTCTCCTCGGCGAGGACGAGCTGGCGCAGCTCCTCCGGGATCTGCGGAAGGGGCTCGGTGCTGATCTGCAGAGCGCCGCCCTGCTTGCGCGTGACGACGTTCTTCTTGCCCCACTCGGGATCGGTCTTCGGGTAGTCGTCGCGGGTATGGCCGCCGCGGCTCTCCTGTCGGGTCAGCGCGGAACGGGCGACGGCCGTCGAGATGGTCAGCATGGAACGCAGATCGAGGGCCAGGTGCCAGCCCGGGTTGAATTGCCGGTTGCCCTCGACGGTCACCCGCTCGAGGCGCTGGCCGAGCTCGTCGAGCTTTTGCACCGCCTGGGCCAGCTCTGCCTCGGTGCGGATGATGCCCACGAGGCTCTGCATCGTGTCCTGCAGGTCGGCGTGCACCGAGTACGGATTCTCCGGTCCCTCGCCTTCGAACGGCGCGAGCATCGCGCGCGCTGATGCCTCCACCTGCGCGTCGTCGATCGCGCGAGCGTTGATGCGGCTCGCGTACGCGGCAGCGCCGGCGCCGGCACGGCGTCCGAACACGAGCAGATCGGAGAGCGAGTTCCCTCCAAGGCGGTTCGCGCCGTGCATCCCCGCGGCGACCTCGCCGGCCGCGAAGAGCCCGGGCACCGTGGCGGCGGCCGTCTCGGGATCGACCCGAACGCCACCCATGATGTAGTGGCACGTTGGGCCGACCTCCATCGGTGCGGCCGTGATATCGACGTCCGCGAGCTCCTTGAACTGGTGGTACATCGAGGGCAGCCGCTTCTTGATGTAGTCGGGGGAACGGCGTGAGGCGATGTCGAGATACACACCACCGTGCGGCGTTCCGCGGCCGGCCTTCACCTCGCTGTTGATGGCCCGGGCGACCTCGTCACGGGGGAGCAGGTCCGGCGTGCGGCGGTTCTTCTTGTCCTCGTACCACGCGTCGGCCTCGCGCTCGCTGTCCGCCGTGTCCGCGCGGAAGAACTCGGGGATGTAATCGAACATGAATCGCTTGCCCTGGGCGTTCTTCAGCGTGCCGCCGTCGCCACGCACCCCTTCGGTGACCAAGAGGCCGCGCACGCTCGGCGGCCAGACCATGCCGGTCGGGTGGAACTGGACCATCTCCATATCGATGAGGTCCGCGCCGGCATCGAGGGCCATGGCCATGCCGTCGCCGGTGTACTCCCAGGAATTCGAGGTGATCTTCCAGGCCTTGCCCACCCCGCCGGTCGCGAGGACCACGGCGCGCGCGCCAAAGAGCACGAACTTCCCGCTCTCGCGCCAGTAGCCGAACGCGCCCGCGATCTTCCCGCCGTCCGTCAGCAGCCGCTGCAGGTTGCACTCCATGTAGACATCGATGCCCCGGTGCACCGCGTGCTGCTGGAGGATGCGGATCATCTCAAGGCCGGTGCGGTCACCGACATGCGCGAGCCGCGCGTAGCGGTGCCCGCCGAAGTCCCGCTGGAGGATGAGCCCATCCGCGGTGCGATCGAACAACGCGCCCCACTCCTCGAGCTCGAGCACCCGGTCGGGCGCCTCCTGCGCGTGCAGCTGGGCCATGCGCCAGTTGTTGAGGAGCTTGCCGCCGCGCATCGTGTCGCGGAAGTGGACGCGCCAGCTGTCTTCCTTCCAGACGTTCCCAAGTGCAGCGGCGATCCCGCCTTCGGCCATGACGGTGTGCGCCTTCCCGAGCAGGGACTTGCAGACGAGCGCGGTGCGCGCGCCCGCCGAAGACGCTTCGATCGCCGCGCGGATCCCCGCACCCCCGGCGCCGACCACGAGCACGTCGTAGTCGTGCCGCTCGATCCCGTCCAGACTCATCCGCTGATCCACCGCGGATCGACGATCACGCCCGCGGCGACGAGGCGGATGTAGAGGTCGGTGAGACCGACCACGATCAGGCTGGCCCAGGCCCAGCGGTTGTGCCGCGCGTTCAGGCGATTGGAGAGGCTCCAGAGGCGGAACCGGAGCGACGCCCTGTGGAATGAGTCGAGGTAGCCGCCCACGAGGTAGCGGGCGGCGTGGCACCCGAAGGTGAAGCCGGTGAGCAGGATGACATTGGCCACCATGATCACCGTGCCGAGGCCGATGCCGAAATGCCCGTGGAAGTTGAACGCCTCGATGGCGTCCCACCAGAGCACGAGCAGCACCGGGATGGCGAGGTAGAGCGCGTAGCGATGGAAGTTCTGGATGATGAACGGGAACCTCGTCTCGCCGCTGTACTTCTTCGGCGCATCGGGTACGAGACACGCGGGCGGCGTCAGGAGGAAGCCGCGGTATTTGGTGCGGCGGTTGTAGTCGCCGGTGACGCGCTGGGCGCGCGGCGAGCCCACGACGAGGATCGCCGGCGAGAGGTTCCACCACGACCCCAGTAGCGGCAGCGTCGGATGCACGCAGTTCTG
>JANLWM010000322.1:0-1558 GCA_031364525.1 Chloroflexota bacterium
CCTGCACGGCCGGGTCCTCCCGGTCGCGACCGGCGGCCGGCTCGTCAACAGCTCCATCACGGTCCTTGCGATGGGCGGCGACGGCGACGGGTACGGCATCGGCGCCGGCTACTTCGTGAACTCAGGTCGCCGCAATCTCGACTTCACGTACATCGTCCACAACAACAACGTCTACGGCCTCACCAAGGGCCAGGCCTCACCGACGCTCGGTAAGGGCAAGAAGACGAAGTCGATGCCCGAGCAGGCGATCCAGGACGGCATCAACCCGATCGCGATGGCGGTCGCCGCGGGCTACACGTTCATCGCCCGCGCATACGCGCTCGAGCCGAAGTATCTGGCCGGCATCATCGCGAAGGCGATCCAGCACAAGGGATCGGCGCTCGTCGACGTGCTGCAGACGTGCCCCACGTACAACGACCTTTATACGAAGGAGTGGTATGAGGGTGCTGACCTCCCGGAGAAGAAGTCACGCCTGTACAAGCTCGAGGAACAGGGCTTCGACGGCAAGGTGAAGGACGTCACTGACAAGTCGGAGATCATCATGAAGAAGGCAGCTGCCGTCGCCCGGAGCTACGAGACCGAGCCCATCCCGGTGGGCATCTACTACCAAGCCGAGCTCCCGACCTACGAGGACGGCGTGAACGCGCGGATCCCGGACCTGGCCGACAAGCCGCTCGTTGACATCGACACGTTCCATCGCGACGTGACGCCGCTCCTGGACGCGATGCGCTAGCGGTCGACCACCGCCACGATCGTCGCGCCCTGACCCAGCTCCGTCATCGTCTCGAGCATCCCCGTTTCCATCTGCACGTGGCGGACGCTGCCGCCTGATGTGAAGTACGCGAACGGGTAGAACGCCATGATCCCGAACTGCGGCGCGCCGGTCAGCCGGTCCGCGAGGCGCTGCGATGCGAGCGGCGCGACCACGCGCATCGCCATGACCCGTAGCCATGAGCCATCGGTGTCGGTCTGGGCGATCACGGCGGTGGCCGACGCGTTCGCGATCGCAAGGCCATCGGGAAGCACGGTCCCGGTCCACGCGGACGGCCACCGGACGGGCGTCAGGGTCGTTTCGCCGTAGCCGGCCGTCGCGAAGCGCCGGTCCGGCGTGACGGCGAAGATGGTGCCTTCGTAGGCCATGACCGCTCCCGCGAGGCCGGGCATGAGCGGGCCGAGCACCGCCGTCGGGCCGCCGTGGAGCTCGTTGACCGCGATCTCGCCGGTCGTCAGGCAGGCGATCGCGATGCGGAGCTGGCTCGCGAGCAGTCGGTCTCCGCAGCCGGACTTTTCCATCAGCGTGCCGAGCGGCTTCAATGTGAGCGGCTCGTACGCGTCGACCCAGGCGTGACGGGCGTCGCGCTTGAGCACGAGCACCCGTCCATCGCCAGCGGTCGCGATCGCGCGCTGGGGCGCAGCCGACCCGATGTCGGAGCGGCTCGCGCGTTCGGTACCCGTCCCGAGATCGAATGTCCGCAGCCGGACGGCGGCCGTATCGACCCCGTCGAGGACGTAAAGCCA
Organism: Chloroflexota bacterium; assembly: GCA_031364525.1. Classification (GTDB taxonomy): domain Bacteria; phylum Chloroflexota; class Limnocylindria; order P2-11E; family P2-11E; genus UBA4735. The sequence goes on from JANLWM010000322.1 coordinate 1,519, forward strand.
GCCGGCGACCCCTGCGGTGTCAGTGGCGACCTGGGCCTTG
>JANLWM010000343.1:0-3032 GCA_031364525.1 Chloroflexota bacterium
GCCCCCCGTGGTCGCTGTTCGCCAACGCCGCGCGCGGCGTCCGATACGTCGCCATCTCGCAGAAGGCGGCGAACGAGCTGTCCGCGCTCACCGGCCTCGCCCGGTCGAAGATCGCGGTCGTCCCGAACGGGGTGGACCGCATGTCGGTCCTCGGCCTCTCGGGCGCCGGTGTGCGCCTCGCGACCCGGCTCGCGTTGTTCGAGGCCGATCCGCTGCTGCTGCTCCCGGTGCGGATGACCCGCCGCAAGCGCATCGAGATCGCGATCGATGCCCTGGCCGAGCTTCGGACCTCACGTCCCCGCGCGGCGCTCGTCGTGACCGGCGGTCCGGGCGCGCATAACCCGGCGAATGTCGCCTACGAGCGGGAGCTGACGGCCCGCGCTGGTCCCGGTGTCCATCTGCTCCACGCGGAGGGGATCCGGGTCAGCGTCCGGGAGCTCGCGGATCTCTACGGCCTCGCGGACGCGCTCGTCCTGCCATCGGCGAACGAGGGCTTCGGCCTGCCGATGCTCGAGGCCGGCCTGCGGCGCCTCCCGATCATCTGCTCGGACATCCCCGCGTTGCGCGAGACCGGTGGCGCCGATGCGACCTACGTGCCGGTGGACGCGGACGGGCGGACCTTCGCACGCGCCATCGCGCAGCGCCTCGAGAACGATCCGATCGCACGTCTGCATCGCCGAGCACGCGAGAGCGAGTGGCCCCGCATCCTGGCCGAGCTCGTGCTACCTGCTGTCCATGGATAAATGGGGATGAAGTGCCTCGTCGTCATCGCCGAACCCGCGCGCGACCGCGGACTCATCGACGTCGCCGCGGCGCTCGCAGGGACCGACGACATCGTGCTCGCCTCGGTCATCGAGGTACCGGAGGGCGACACCCTCGCGTCAGCGCAGCCTCAGGCTCGCGCGCGACGGCGCGAGCTGCTCGCCCTCGCCGCTCCGCTCGTGATCCGTCCGATCGTCACCGTCGCGCGACAGGGGTGGGCCGCGGTGGTCGCGGCCGTCGGCGACGAGCACCCCGACATCCTGCTGGTCGGCTGGCGCCGCCCCGGCTGGGATTACCTCGGCAGCACGATGGAGGAGATCCTCCGCGACCCGCCGTGCGATCTCGCGATCGTGAAGGGGGCGGCAGCCCGGGCGCGTCGCATCCTCGTGCCCGTGCGCGGCGGTCGCTACGCGGAGCTCGCGGCAAAGCTCAGCGTGTCGCTGGCCCGCGCGCGCAATGGGACGGTCACGCTCCTGCACGTCGTTCCCGGCGACGGCCCGACACGCCGCACGGATGCGACGCTGTACCAGCTCGTCGGTGAGACCGCCTTCGACGACCGTGTCGATGAGCTCCTCACGCGGGTCGGCGAGGCCGAGACCATCATCACCGGCGAGGTGGAGCGACACGACCTCATCGTCTTCGGTGCGAGCGGTGGGGCACAGCCGATCGGCCCGGTCGGGATGCGGATCATCGCCGACGCGAAGGCCGCGATCGTGGTCCGCACGCGCACGCCGGTCGCCTCAAGCGTGTTCCGGACCGCTGTCGCGTTGCCGACCGACCGCGTCGAGCGCAGCGCCGCGATCAGCGAGCTCGTGGACAAGTGGTTCGTCGAGAACACGTTCACCAGCGCAGAATTCGCGAACCTCGCTGCGCTCGTCGCGCAGAAGGAGAAGCAGGGGCTCCGGATCTCCGTCGCGTTGCCCACCCTCAACGAAGAGGAGACGGTCGGGAAGGTCATCTCGGTCATCCGCAGCCGGTTGATGGAGCGGGTCCATCTCGTCGACGAGCTCGTGGTCATCGACTCGAACTCCACCGACCGCACCCGCGAGATCGTCCGTGGCCTCGGCGTGCCCGTCTACATCCACCAGGAGCTGCTGCCCGAAGCCGGTCCCGGCCGCGGCAAGGGCGAGGCGCTCTGGAAGAGCCTCTCTGTCACGACCGGGGACATCGTCGCGTGGGTCGACACGGATGTCTCGAACTTCCACCCGAAGTTCGTGTACGGCCTGCTCGGTCCGCTGCTCTTCCGACCGGACATCGCGTTCACGAAGGCCTTCTACCGGCGGCCGCTCGACGTCGGCGGCCAGCTGCAGGCGACCGGAGGCGGCCGCGTGACCGAGCTCGCCGCCCGTCCGATCCTCAACATGTTCTTCCCCGAGCTCTCCGGAATGATCCAGCCGCTGTCGGGCGAGCAGGCCGGCCGCCGCAGCGTCCTCGAGCGGCTGCCATTCTTCAGCGGCTACGCGATCGAGACGGGCCTGCTGATCGACGTGCTACGCGACTCCGGCCTCAAGTCCATCGCGCAGGTCGACATGAAGCAGCGGATCCACCGCAACCAGTCGCTGCTCGCGCTGACCAAGATGTCGTTCGAGATCCTGCAGGTCGCGATGAGGCGGCTTGGCGATGCGCGGGGAGTGAACCTGCTCGACGACGCGAACCTGACGATGAAGCTCATTTCGCCGAGCGCCGAGGGCTTCCACCTCGAGGTGCAGGACGTGAGCATCGTGGAACGGCCGCCGATGATCACCATTCCCTCGTACCGGGATCGCCCCCGCAGCTAGACGACGGCAGCGACCTTCTTCATCTGGCCGAGCGCGCGATCGCGCTCCTGCTTGCCGAGGACGCGCTTACGGAGCCGGAATGACTTTGGGGTCACCTCGAGCAGCTCATCGTCGGCGAGGAACTCGATCGCATCGTCGAGAGACAGGGTGCGGATCCCGTCGAGCTTGGCTGCGATGTCGCTGTTGCTGCTCCGCATGTTCGTGAGGTGCTTCTTCTTGCACACGTTGATCTCGAGGTCCCGCTCGCGGATGTGCTGGCCGACGATCATGCCCTCGTAGACCTCGATGCCCGGTCCGATGAACAGTGTGCCGCGATCCTGCGACCCGGCGAGCCCGAACGTGCTCGTCTCGCCGGCCTCGAACGCGATGAGCGAGCCGAACTCTCTCGTCGCGATCGGGCCCGCGTGCGGGCCGTATCCGGCGAACAACGTGTTCATGACGCCCTGACCGCGGGTGTTCGTGAGGAACGCCTGGCGGAATCCGAGGAGGCCA
>JANLWM010000366.1:0-8319 GCA_031364525.1 Chloroflexota bacterium
GCGTCGACGCCCTCCTTCTTGTCCTCCGTGGCGAAGAGGAGATAGAAGGCCTTCCGCTCGAACTCGAGGCCCGCCTCGAGCGTGGACGAGAACGCGAGGTCGATCGCTTCGGTGGCGAGGCGCACGGCGACCGGAGGCTTCTCCGCGATCGTCCGCGCGAGCGCCTTCGCGTCCTCGAGCCACGACGCGGCCGGGTACACCTGCGCGACCAGACCGATCGCTTTCGCCTCGTCGGCCTTCACCCGGCGGCCCGTGAGGATGATCTCCATTGCGCGGTACTTGCCGACGACGCGCGTGAGCCGCTGCGTGCCTCCGGCGCCCGGGATGATGCCGAGATTCACTTCCGGCTGGCCGAATTGCGCGGTCTCGCTCGCCACGATGATGTCGCAGGTCATCGCGAGCTCGCATCCCCCGCCCAGGCAATACCCGGAGACGGCGGCGATGATCGGCTTGCGGATGCGCCTGACCCGTTCCCAACGCGTCGTGAGGTCCTGCTCGAGCATGCTCGCAGGGGTCGCCTCGACGAACGACGTCTTGATGTCCGCGCCCGCCGCGAACGCCTTCTCGTTTCCGGTCAGGACGATGCAGCGGATGTCCACTTCGGTATCGAGGCTTTCGAGCGCCGCGACGAGCTCGTCCATGAGCTCCTCGGAGAGCGCATTCAGCGCCTCGGGCCGGTTCAGCTGGACGGTCGCGATCGGCGCCTCGCGCGTGACGATGATGGTGCTCACGACAGCCTGGTCCCCCTTTATTCCTGTGGCGAGTATCTAGTAGAGCTGGCCCTTCGGCGCGGGCTGGCACGTTGGGCAGAGGTCCACATCCGCGGGCCCCTTGCGCCGCCGCATGATCGTCGCACCACAGCGTGGGCACGGGCTGCCCGCCCGCCCCCGGACTTGCATATGGGCGCGCGGCTTCTTACCCAGCTCCGGCGGCATGGCGGCCTCGACCTCACGAAGACCGGCACCGATGACCGACCGCAGCGAGCTGTAGAACCGGCCCAGCTCATCCGGCGAGAGCGACCCCACCCGCCGCTTCGGATGCAGCATCGCCGCCCAGAGGATCTCGTCGGCGTAGGCGTTGCCGATCCCGCTCAGGAAGGTCTGGTCCTGTAGCAGGTTCCGGATCTCGCTTCGCTTCGCCTTCGCGCGTGTGGAGAACTCCTGCTCGCTCCAGCTGAACGTTCCCGCATCCGGTCCGATATCGGCGCGGCCCGGCGCATCGACCCCGACGTACACCTTGCCCATCCGCACATCGTCGCGGTACCGCAGCTCGGTACCACCCTCGAACTCGACCCGCATCCGGGTGTCCTTCGTCGCCTTGGCACCGGCCGGTAGCAACGAGAAGATGCCGGCCAGCATCGGGTTGACGGTCATGTCAAGACCGTCAAAGGCGAAGAGGAGGTACTTGCCGCGGTGCGTGACCGATCGGAGCGTCCGTCCCACGAGCAGCTCGTCCGCCGGCTTGAGCGCCCGCACCACCACGGGATCCCCGACGCGCACCGCGACGACCTTCCGGCCGACCAGCGCTCCCGAGATCCGCTCCTGCATGACCCGGAGCTCAGGCCACTCCGGCATCAGCCGGCCCGGCGCACCGATGTCTCGTGCGGCACGGGGTGATCCATCGCCCAGATCGCCGGGCAGCGCTCGTCGGCGAGTCCTTTGATCCGTTCCAGATCGGCGTCCGACGCCGGCGACCGCACCTCGAGTTCGAAGCGGAAGGTGTCGAGCGGCGGGACATCGGCGACGGCCAGAGCCCCGCGGAAATCGACCGTGAGGCGAAGACGTGCGGTGAGCCCTTCGATGGCGACGCCGGCCATCGCCGCCTGCATCGCGTAGGTGGACGCATAGCAGGACAGCGCGCCGTAGAAGCAGTAGATCAGCGGCGATGGCGCGCGGCCGTCGCCCGACAGGAAGGGCGGGAAGTCGGCTTCGAACGTCGTCTCCCCCTTCGCGAACTTGACGGTGGCCCCGAATTGGGCCATCGACGGGTCGACGCGCCACTCCCCGCGAAGGTCCACGGCCAGCTGGGCCGCCGTTGGATCGGACCGGGCCCGCTCGGCGGTCGCCATCGCGGCATCGACGCGAACGTTGTGTGTCGCGGTCATCTCGGCCTCCTCAATCTGGGATCGCCGTCAACCAGTGTGGCTCCGGCAGCTCGAACCGTCGTGCGGCCCAGGCCAGTGTCGCCTTGAGCTGGCGACGTTGGACCTGCCGGATCCGCGGCAGTCCGGCCTGGGCCGGCCGCCACGCGCGATCCGCGAAATAGCCGGCGATGGCGGCGATCGACGCATCGAGAGCTGCGCTGCGGATGGGCAGGACCCGCTCGTACTCCGCGACAACGCGCTCCGGCGCCGGGCCACCCTCCATCGCGATCGCCTGGGCGAATGCCGCGACCTCGAACTCGTGCGGCCCGACAGCGGCGAAGTTCCAGTCGAAGAGACGGAGCCGACGGCCCTGCAGCCGGATGTTGTCCGAGCGGGTGTCGAAGTGCATGAGCACGAATGGCGGCCGCAGGCCGGGAAGCAATGCCGACCGCTCGCGGAGGACCGGCAACGCGACATCGAGCCACTCCGCTGCCTCCGCGGCGCGCCGGCCCGCGAGCGACGCGGTGCGCTCAAGGTCACCTTTCGCGAGCGCGTCCCAGAAACCGGCGAACTCGTGGTGTTCGGTGCGAGGGAGCCAGCGCGGCAACGCGGTGCCATAGGTGGAGCGATGGAATTCGGCGTACGAGCGGGCGGAGGCGCGCGTCTTCGCGACGGTCCAGGGTGGCATCGTGTCCGGGCCGACGTCCTCGAGGACGATGACGTGCCAGCCCTCCGCCCGCACGCTCCCGAGGTAGCGCGGTGCCCACGGCCGGATGAAACGCTCGCACTCGCGGTAGACGCGCTCCTCCGGCTCGAGCATCCAGCGGACCGCGCTGCCGGCGGGTAGCGGGTACGTGCCCTTGAGGAAGACGCGTCGACCGCTGCGGAGCCTCACGCGATAGGTCGCGGACGGCGCGTACCCGCCATAGGCGCGGTCGGCCCGGACGACCGGCGATCGCAACAGCCGCGCGAGGTCGTCCTTGACGGTCTGCGGCACCGCCGACCATGGCGGCTTCGGCTCAGCTCCGGTCCGCGACAACGTTCCGCAGCTGCTGCCAGGCATCGCGGGCCTCTTCGACCGATCCTTCGTCCTCGATCGTCGAGATGTCGCCCGGATCCTTGTCGAGGATCACCGCCTTGAGCACGCGACGCATGATCTTGCCACTGCGCGTCTTCGGGAGCATGTCGACGAAGTTGAGCTCTCCGATCACCGCGAGCGGACCGAGCTCGCGACGGACCGTCGCGAGCAGCTCCAGCTTGAGCTGGTCCGACGGCACGTGCCCCTGGCGGAGGACGACGAAGGCCGAGATCACCTGACCGCGCAGCTCGTCCGGCCGGCCGGTGACCCCTGCTTCCGCGACGGCGGGATTGCGCATGAACGCTGTCTCGACCTCGATCGTCCCGATACGGTGGTCGGCGATCTTGATGATCTCGTCCGCGCGACCGCTGAACCAGACGTAGCCGTCCTTGTCGATCGAGGTCGCATCGCCGGTGAAGTAGACGTTCTTGCCGGGGATCTTGTCCCAATAGTCCGTCGCGTACCGCTCCGGCTCCGCCCAGAGGCGCGCGGTCAGACCCGGGAACGGCCTCGTGATCACGAAGATGCCCTTCTCGCCGGTGGCGACAGGGGCACCCTCGGGCGTCATGACCTCCGCCTCGATGCCGGCGAGCGGCACGCCACCGGAGCCGGGCTTGATCGGGAGGAGCGCGATGCCGTACGGGTTACCGACGATCGGGCCGCCGGTCTCGGTCTGCCAGTAGTGGTCGATGACCGGGATGCGGTCCCCGAGGGCCTCCTTCTGGAACCACTCCCACGCCGGCGCGTTCAACACCTCCCCGGCGCAGAAGACACGCTCGAGCGACCCCAGATCGTGCTGCTTGGCCGGGGCGGCTCCGTAGCGCATCAGGAGTCGCACGGCGGTCGGCGAGGTGAACGCTCCGGTGACCCGGTGCCGCTCGATGATCCGATAGGAGGTCTCGGCATCGGGATGATCGATCGCACCTTCGTACGCGATCGTCGCGCAACCGACGAGGAGGGGGCCGAAGATGATGTAGCTGTGGCCGACGATCCAGCCGATGTCCGACGTCGACCACCACACGTCCGTTGGCTTCAACCCGAACATCCACTTGGCCATCGAGTACACGTAGACCTGATACCCGCCGTGCGTATGCACCGCGAGCTTGGGCTTCGCGGTCGTTCCGCTGGTCGCAAGGATGAACGCCGGCTCGTTCGACTCGATCTCCACGTGGGTGTCCGACTGGCCCTCGGCACCGGCAAGGAATGCCTCCCAGGTCAGGTCGCGACCGTCGGTCCACGGGATCTCACCTGATGTGCGGCGCAGGATGACGACGTGCTCGACGCCCGGGGATGCGGCGACGGCCTCATCGACGATGCCCTTCAGGGGGACATCCTTGCCCTTCCGGTAGGTGATGTCGGTGGCAAAGAGCGCTTTCGCGCCGGCGAGCCGGATGCGCTCGCCGAGGGCACCGGAGCCGAATCCGGCGAAGATGACGATGATGACGGCGCCGATGCGGATCGCGGCCAGCATCAGGACGATGGCCTCAGCGGACGTGGGCATGTAGATCGCGACGCGGTCGCCGGTCCCGATGCCGAGCCCGCGCAACGCGGCGGACGCGCGCTTCGTCTCGGTCAGCAGCTCCGCGTAGGTGAGGGTGCGGGTCTGGCCGCGCTCGTTCTCCGTGATGAGCGCCGTTGCGCCGCCGCGGCCGGACTCGACGTGATGGTCGACGCAGTTGTACGCGAGGTTCGACCTGCCGCCCAGGTACCAGCGGAACGTCGGTGGCTGCCAGTCGAGGACGCGGTCCCACTTCCGCGACCAGCGGAGCTCCTCGGCGGCCCGGCCCCAGAAGCCCTCGGGGTCATCCGTGGCCTCCTTGCGCCAGGCGGTCACCTTCTCGAGCGCGTTCATCCGAGCTCGCGCAGCTTGTACCGCTGGATCTTGCCCGCCGCGTTCTTGGGCAGCTCCGCCGTGAAGACGATCCAGCGGGGGAACTTATATGGCGTGATGCGGCCCTTCACGAACGCCTTCAGCTCTTCCGCGAGCGCATCGTCGCCCGTGCCGCTCTTGAGGGTCACATACGCCTTCGGCTTGACCAGCTCGTCCCGATCCTTGGCGCCGACGACGGCACACTCGAGCACGTCGGCATGCCCCATCAGCGCGGCCTCGACCTCGGCCGGTGACACCCACTGACCGGACACCTTCAGCATGTCGTCGCTGCGGCCCTCATACGTGAAGCAGCCGTCGGGGTCGAGGTGGTACGTGTCACCGGTGACCAGCCACTCACCGCGGATGGTCTGCTTCGTTTTCTCGTGTTTGTTCCAGTAGTACGCGCACGCGGAATCACCGGACACCCAGAGATGGCCGGACTCCCCCGCCGGGAGCTCAGCGCCGTCGCCGTCGACGATCTTCGCCCGATACCCCGGCACCACGCGACCGCTCGTGCCGCCGCGCGCTTCGCCCGGGAGGTTGGAGATGAAGATGTGGAGCATCTCGGTCGAACCGATGCCATCGAGGATCTCCGTCCCGAACCGCCGCTTCCATGAGTCGAACAACGGCTTCGGCAGCGCCTCGCCCGCGGACACCGCGAACCGGAGCGACGACAGGTCGTAACGGAAGTCGGCTTCGGGATACGCGAGGAGGGTCGCGTAGAAGGTCGGAGCGGTGAACAAGATCGTCGGCCGCTCGCGGGTAATGAGGTCATACACGAGATCCGCTGTGGGCCGTTCCGGCTTCAGCACCGTGGAGGCACCGACGTGGAATGGGAAGAACACGCCGTTGCCCAGACCGTAGGCATGGAACAGCGGCGACACCGTGAAGTGACGGTCCTGCTCGGTCGTGCGCAGGATCTTCGCGCCGTAGGACTCGGCGCAGTAGAGCATGTCGTGCTGCAGGTGCACCGCGCCCTTCGGGAAGCCGGTGGTGCCCGAGCTATACAGCCAGAAGCACGCGTCGTCGGGCGTCGTGTCCGCCGGAGAGAGCTCCGCGCTCTCTGCCGCGAGGGCGTCCTCGAACGACAGCGCCCCGGCCGCACCGGTCCCACCGGAGACGAGCAGATGCTTGAGCCGCGGGAGCTGCGCCCGGATCTCGAGCACCTTCGGGAGCAGTGCCGCCGATACGACGATCGCGACCGCCCGCGAATCCTCGAGCAGGTATCGCAGATCGTGCGCGGTCAGCAGCGTGTTCGTCGGGACGGGGATCGCGCCGATCTTGATCGCGCCGAAGAACGCGTACACGAATGCCGGCGAATCGACGCAATGGATGAGGACCCGATCCTCCAGATCGATGCCGAGCGCCTTGAGCGCATTGCCTGCCCGGTCGACATTGGCCGCAAGCTCCCCGTACGTGACCGAGGTCCCCTGGTAGCGGATCGCGATGTGATCGTCGCGCACGCCGCGGTGCGCATCGATGAAGGTCTGCGTCGCGTTGTACCGTCGCCCGAGGTCCGCTCCGCTCCCGTCCGCCACGCGGAAAGTATCTGCCTACCGGCGCCCGGTCATGCGCAGGAGCTCGCGTTCCACCGCACCGGCGCCGCTGATCAGCCGCATTCCGTCCCAGAGCGCGGGCGTGGCGTCCCCGCCCAACCGGGCGAGCTCGCTCTTACCGTCGGTCTCGGCGTTCCGGAAGTCGACGCGTGGCTTGAGACCGAGCGCAACGACCCGCAGGCGGACCAGTGCGCTGTCCGCTTCGGCGATCCGGTGGAACAGGACGTACGGAGATGATCGCAGCCTCGGCAGCCACCGCGGCACGCGCTCGACATACTCGACGTAGTCGTGGCCGAATCGATCGGCGAGGCGACGCTCATCCAGCGCGACGCGCTCACTGAAGCGCTGCCGCTGGATGAACAGGCCGGCCAGCGCGACCGGCGATCGGGTGAGCGCGACGAGTCCGGCCAGGAAGATCAGGTGCCCGAGATACATCGGGTTCCTGGAGACCGCGTACGGGCCGGTCGTGACGAGCGCGTCCGGCTCGGTCGAGAAGACCGGCCCGCCACCACCCCGCGCCGCGCGATAGATACCCGTCCCGCGGTAGAGACCGAAGCCCGCTGCCATGAGCACCAGCCCGGGGACGCCCCCACGGAGCGGCGACCGCCGCCGCGATATCTCGACGACGGCCGCGGCGAGCGGAAGCATCACGAACGTGCGGCGGGGCGCTGAGGACCAGGCGGATCGGACCACGTCGATTCTCGATCTCCCCCTTCGAGGTGCTACTCGAAGACGCCATCACGCGCGAGGCTACGGCGTTCCTCCATGGGCCGCCGCCTAGCGCTTTCCCTTCGCCGCGTCGGCCGGCCGCATCAGTCGCCAGACCCGCTCGGGGGTCGCGGGCAGCTCGTGCGGGAAGACGCCGATCGCGCGTCCGATCGCCGACGCGACCGCGCCGCCGATGGTGTTGCCGGCACCCTCTCCCGAGCCCTTCGCGCCGTACGGCCCCGCACCGTCACGCCGCTCAGCGAGGATGAGGTCCACGTCCTTCGGGAGGTCGCTGAACCGCGGCACGCGATAGTCGACGACATTCGAGTTCACGAGCTGCTCACCCTCGTAGACGAGCTCCTCGTGGAGCGCCGCACCCAGGCCCATCATCGATGCCCCGGCGTCCTGCCCATGCACCAGCGCGGGATTGAGCGCGAAACCGACATCGCCGACGGTCGTGAGCTTCTCGATGCTGACGACGCCGGTCTCGCGATCCACCGTCAGGCTCACGCCGCTGCAGCCGATCTCCCAGAAGGGCGGCATCATCGCGAAGCCGTCGGCCTTGCGGACCGCACCGTGACCGAGCACTTCACCGCCGGCGCCGAACCAGCGCTCGATGACCTCGCCGTACGTCAGCTCCTGCTCCGCGACACGCACGCCGGCCTGGATGTCCGCGACGGCGGCGACCGGGACGCCGAACACCTGCGCGGCGAGCTCCCGGACGCGCAGCCGCGCGTCCTTGCAGGCTTCCTGGATGGCGCGGCCGGTCACCGTCGTGGTGCGGCTCGCGCCGGTCGTCCGCTCGTACGTCACGACTCCGGTGTCCCCGCTCACGATCGAGACGCTCGCAAGCGGGAGCCCGAGGTCCTCCGCCACGATCTGGCTGAGCACCGTGCGCGAGCCTTGCCCGAGCTCCGTCGAGCCGGTGAAGAGCGTCACCGAGCTGTCCGAATGGATCCGCACGGCCGCGGTCGACGTGGGGTACGCGCCGGCGTCCGATGCCGAGACGCCGAGCCCGACCGAG
>JANLWM010000369.1:0-2796 GCA_031364525.1 Chloroflexota bacterium
CCGCTCCGCGAGCTCGGCCACATGGGCTTCGATGCGGTCCAGCGGCACGACGTCGTTGAACGCGCCGGCTGCCCGAGCTTCGACCGCGGTCGCGAGCCGACCGGTGAACAGCAGCTCCTTCGTCACGGCAGGTCCGACGACCTGCACCAAGCGCGCGACATTTCGCAGAGACAGGGTGTTCCCGACCGTCCGCGCGATGGGAACGCCGAAACGGGCGTTCTCCGCCGCGATCCGCATGTCGCAGGCGAGCGCGATCGCGGCCCCGCCCCCGGCGGCGACGCCCCGGATGAGCGCGATCGTTGGTTTGAGGAGCTTCTCGACCCCACCGATGCCCAGCTCGATGTGTTTCTCGTAGGCCAGCGCGTCCGCCGCGCCGCGGATCTCGCCGACCCGCCGGATGTCGCTTCCCGATACGAATGCCTCGTCGCCCTTGCCCTGGAAGACCACCACCCTGATCCCGTCGTCCGCACCGAGCTGCGTGCAGATCTCGCCGAGCTGCGCGTACATCGCGTGGGTGAACGCGTTGCGCGCCTCCGGTCGGTCGAACGTGACCCAGGCGACGGCACCGCGGTCCTCGCGGTGGATCGTCATCGGGCGCCGCCGCTGGCGAACAGCGCGTCGATATCAGCGCGTGCGATCCCGGCTTCCTTGAGCACCTCGCGGGTGTGCTCGCCAAGGAGCGGCGCGGCGCGGCGCATGACAGGCGGTGTCTCCGAAAGATGCAGCGGCGAACCGATGGCGCGCACCGTCCCCAGCACCGGGTGGGGAAGATCGACGAAGAGCCCGCGCTCCGCCAGGTGCTCATCCGCGAAGACGGCGGCAAGGTCGTTGATCTTCCCGCAGGGGACACCGGCCGCGGTCAGGGCCTCGAGCCAGTCGGCGGTCGTCCGCTGCTGCGTCACGTCCTCGATGATGGACGCGAGCTCCGCCGCGCCCTCGCGGCGCCGCGTGCCGTCTGCCCACCGGGGATCGTTCCGCAGCCGGGTCAGGCCGGTCACGTCGCAGAACGCGGTCCACGTCGGCGGCGTGGTCGCCCCGATCGCGATGTACCCGTCCGCCGTCCGGAACGCCTGGTACGGCGCCGTCACCCGGTGGGCCGAGCCAAGCGGACCGGGGACCTCGCCGGTCGTGAGGTAGACGCCGGACTCCCAGATGGCGAGCGAGACGCCGCTCTCGATGAGCGAGAGGTCGATGAGCTGCCCCCGCCCGGTCCGTTCGCGCGCATGGACCGCGGTCACGATCGCGAAGGCCGCATACAGGGCGGAGGTGAGGTCCACCACGGGTACGCCCACCTTGACCGGCGGCCGACCGGCTTCGCCGGTGACGCTCATCAGGCCGCTCTCGGCCTGGAGGACGAGGTCGAGCCCGGCGCGGTCGCGGTACGGGCCGGTGCGGCCGAAGCCCGTGACCGAGCAGTAGATGAGCCGGGGGTGGTCCGGAGCGAGCGCGTCGTAGCCCAGGTCCATCGCGTCCAGGGTGCCGGCTCGCAGGTTCTCGATGATGACGTCGCTACGAGCGGCCAGCGACCGGAATGCCCGCTTGCCGCCCTCCGACTTGAGGTCCAGCGCGACGCTCCGCTTGTTCCGGTCGAGACGCAGGAAGCCCGCGCCGTCCGGGCTGTCTTCGGCGAAGGGTCCGAGGGAACGCGAGTAGTCGCCGCCCAGCGGGGCCTCGATCTTGACGACGTCCGCCCCCATGTCCGCGAGCAGGGTGCCGGCGTACGGCCCGGCCATGAAGTTCCCGAGCTCGAGGACCCGAAGATCATCAAGCGCGCCGATAGGCACCGATCACCTCGTCGTAGAACGCGAGCAGCTGGTCGGTGACATGCGGCCAGTCGAACTCGCGCGCGCGTACGCTCCCGGCGACACCAAGGCGCTCGCGCAGCGGCGGCTCGGTCACGAGCCGCTCGAGCGCGGAGCAGAGCGCGTCCACGTCCTTCGGCTCGACCAGGAGACCGGACACGTTCCGCTGGATCACCTTCTTGTAGCCGTGGATGTCGCTCGCGACCGCCGCCGTGCCGGCGGCCATCGCCTCGAGCAGGACCACGCCGAACGACTCCTGGCCTGTCGAAGGCGCGCAGAAGACGTCAGCGGTCTTGTAGAAGCGGGCCTTGTCGATGTCGCTGGTGCGGCCGGCGAACAGAACGTCCCCGACGCCCTCCTTGCGGACGAGCTCGCGAAGGTCGCCGAGCTCGGGTCCACGGCCGATGATGATGAGGCGGGTCTTTGGGTAGCGCTTCTTCAGCTTGACGTAGGCCTGCATCAGATAGGTCGCGCCCTTGCGCGGTTCGAGCCGCCCGACGAACAAGATGTTCGTCTTCCCGTCCCGATACTCGGGGAACGGCTTCGCGTTCGCGAAGAAGTCCACGTTCACCCCGTTCGGGATGATGCGGTAGTCGCCGGGGAAGTAGCGCGAGATGAAGTGCCGGGCGGCGCTCGATACCGCGATCCGTCCGTCGAGCTTATCCATGTAGCGCTTGCCGATCGGACGGCCCAGCCAGTAGCTGAATGAGAAGCCACCGAACGCGTGGAACGTGGCGACCTGCGGGCAGCTCTTGCGATCGAGGATCTGCGCCGAGAGCAGGGGCACGAGCGGCTCGTGGTGGTGAATGATGTCGAACTGCTCGCGATCGATGATCTTCGTGACGAGGTATTCCAAGCGGGCCGAGAGCGTGATCCGGCCGACGCTCCCGTTGTACGGGATCGCGATGGCCCGGCCGATCTGGATCACGTCCTGCGCGGACGGGTCATCGCCCCAGGGGGCCGTGATGATCCGGACCTCGTGTCCGCGCTCGCG
>JANLWM010000025.1:0-5410 GCA_031364525.1 Chloroflexota bacterium
GCGTCCTGGACCTCGGGCGATGACGCGCCGACCGTGACGGTGGCGGCCCCGAGAACGAGCGCCGCAGCAACGGCAGCGCCTTTGGACGCAGTGAGCAGGGTCAAAAGCCTCGCGAGCATGTCGTCCCTCCTTGGGTGGTCACCAGGCTAACGAGCGTGCCGCCAAGCCTAGTAGGCGGTGGCGGTGTCAGGGCGGTCGCGACCGCGCGCGAAAAGAGGAAAACCCGCCGGTTCACGGCGGGCTTCCTCGCGCTGGGGGGGACGGGAAGTTGGATCTGGCGGGATCAGTCCTTGTGCTCGCCCTTGCCCTTGTCTGACGCCTTCGGACTGCGCGTCGCCTCGGGCTTGTGGGTCTGCGCGGGCTTCGCGGTCGTCGCCGGGGCGTTCTTTGCGACGTTGAACGCGGTCTGCATTGCGGCGATCGCCTGGTCACCGATCGACGTCGCGTCGCCGGTGAAGGTCATCGCCGAGTGCTTGCTCTTCTCGTGGTCGTTGTCGTGGTCTTCGTCCTTGTCCTTGTCGTTATTCAACGACGCGGTCGAGGCACCGGTCTCGTGCGCCTCGTCCTCATCCTCATCCTCGTCATCGTCGTGCTTCTTGCACGCGAGCGTGGCGTGGATGGCCTTCACGGCGGACTGCCGGACGAGCTTGAGGGTCTTGTCGGCCTTCTCGATCGTGGCCCGGTCGCGCTGGTCACGGAGCTTCATGAGGTCCGTGTGGAACGCGACGAACGCGCTGTCAACGCGCTTGACCTGGAACGCGAGGGCCTTTGCCTCATCGGTGCAAGCGGCGGTCGGGACCGAAAGAGCCGGAGAGGAAGAGGGCTTCGGTGACGCGGTCGCCGACGGGCTCGCGGTGGGGCTCGCCGTTGGGCTGGTCGTGGCCGACGGACTGACCGTCGCTGTCGCCGTGGGGGTCGGGGATGGGTCGGTGAGCGTGATCGTCGTGACGCCGTTCGATGTCGAGACGCTCACGAGCGCGCCGGTGGCGCCGAGCAGGAACACGCCGGAGATCGCCCCGGCTTTCGCATGGATGAGCAGTGAGATCAGCTTCGCGAACATTTCGCCTCCTTGGGTATCGCTACGTTGTGTGAACGTACTGACCGCGCGAGGCGTTATGACGCCGCCTCGGATCCGCGAATCGCTATCTTTCGGACATGCGCTGGGCGTTACGGGTCCTGGTCGGATTGGTACTTTTCGCTGTCGTCGGCTACGCCCTGATCTCGTGGCGGTACGCCGACGGTGTGACGCGCGTGACGCGCGATCCGCTGAAGAAGACCCCGGCGTACGTCCAAGCGCAGTACGAGGACGTCGCGTTCAAGAGCCGTGACGGCCTGCTTCTCACCGGCTGGTGGTTCCCCGCGCCGGGGACCGCGACGAAGGCCGCCGTGCTCGTCCACGGCAAGGACCAGAACCGCATCGACAGCTCGTTCGATCCGGGACGCATGGCCCGGTTCCTGATCGCGGACGGCTGGTCGGTGCTGCTATTCGAGATGCGCGGCCACGGCGCGAGCGAGGGCCTGCGCTGGGGCCTTGGTGAGTACGAGCCGGACGACATCCTCGCCGCCATCGACCTCGCGCAGCAGAAGACCGGGGTCGCCCGGAACCGCGTCGCCACGATCGGCGAGTCGATGGGTGGCGGCAGCGTCCTCATGACCGTCGGCCGCGATCCGTCGATCGGACCGGTCGTCGTCGACTCCGCCTACGCCTCGGCGCCGGTCGTGGTCGACGAGATCGGGCCGCAGTACTCGCATCTCCCGGCGTTCTTCACGCCGGGCCTGGTGCTGATGTCACGCCTCCTCTACGGCCTCGACATCGGCCGGGTCGTCCCGTCCGATGTCGTGAAAGCGCACCCGGAGCGTCCGTTCCTGTTCATCCAGTGCGTGCACGACGGCACGGTGGCGATGCATCACGGCCTCGACCTCAAGGCCGCGAGCGCGAACCCGAACACACAGCTCTGGCTCGTTGGCGACTGCGGTCACGTGAAGGCCTTCGTCACGCACCCGCAGCTGTGGCAGGACCGGGTGCTCGCATTCCTTGACGCGCAGGTGGGCCGCTAACGACCCCGTCGCGTCCAGCGCGTCCGCAGCCCGTAGCCGAACCAGCGCAGGTAGTGCGGGAGCCAGGCGCGGAGATCGAACTGGCTCTCGCCTGAGGACCGCTCCCGCCAGGTCGTGGGCATCTCCACCATCTCGAGGCCCAGCCGGTGGCACTTCACGGACAGCTCGAGCGCGAGCTCAAAGCCGCCCTGACTCTCGATCGTGACCCGATCGAGCAACGAACGGGTATAGAGCTTGAAGTTGTTGGTCGGATCATGGATCGGCAGACCGGCGATGACGTGCAGGAGAAGGCCCGCGGTCCTGCTCATCGATCGTTTCATGAGCGGCGCGCCGATCTGATGGCCGCCGCGCATGTACCTGCTCGCGGCCACCAGCTGCGCGCCGAGCCGGGCCTTCTCGACCATGGCGCTGATCGCGTCGTATTCGTCGGAGCCGTCTCCCATGGTCACCACCACGTACGGAGCGCGCGCGGCCGAGAGTCCCGCACGCAGCGCATTGAGGACGCCGCGACCGCGTTCGTTGAGATGAACGCGGAGTCCAGGCACGACCGGTACGAGTCGTTGCACGACGGGGATGGTCGTGTCCTCCGGAAAGTCGCAGACGACGAGGATCTCGCACGACAGCGTGGCGGTCGCACTGGCGACTGCTTGCAGGACCGCCGCGACGCGCTCGCCCTCGTTGTACGCCGGGATGATGACGGAGACGTCGGGCTGTCCGGCCCCGTGCTCCGCGCTACTAGATCGTCCGTGCAAGGAGCTCAGCCCTCACCCACGGAATGACCTCATCGAGCATCGCGTCCAGGGTCGTCGTGGCGCGGAAGCCCAGGACGCGTTCCGCCTTCCGGACATCGGGAATGCGTTTGTTGACGTCGTGCTCGAACGGCGCATCGGAAACGTATCGGAACGGCTTCTCGCCGTTGATCTTCTTCCAGATGATCGTTGCTAGATCGAGCACTGACGTGCCCTCTGCCGTCGACAGGTTGAAGTCCTGATCGACGGCAGCGTCGGACTCGATCGCCAGCCGGATCCCGAGCGCCAGATCGCCGCCGTATGTGTAGTGGCGGATCTGACTGCCGTCGCCAAGGATGTGCAACGGATCCTGGCCCCGGAGCACCTTGAGCACGAGATCCGGCACCACGTGGCTCAACGCGATCTTGATGTTCCCGCTTGAGACCTCTGCTCCACGCAGGGCGTGACGTTCCCCTATCCCCACACAGTTGAACGGTCGCAGGATCGTGTACGGCAGTCCGTATTGCTCGAACGCACCGTGGGCGAAGTACTCGCTCGCGAGCTTCTGGAAACCGTAGGTCGAGCGTGGAGGAGGCGATGAGCGCTCGGCACCCTCCGCCGTAGGGAATATCTCGGCGCTCTCGTAGACCATCGAGCTGGACAGGACCACGATGCGTCGCAGTCGACCGCGTTGGAAGGCGTTGATGGCAGCGTCGAAGGTCGACGCCAGAATGCGCTCGTTCTCGGCCAACAGGTCGTACGCAAAGGCGTGGAAGTAGCTGATCCCGCCGATCATCGCCGCAGCAGCGACGACGATGTCGGCCTCGCTCGCAAGCCGACGCATCAGCTCGGTGTCCTTCACGTCGCCCTTCACGAGCTCGAAGCCGGCGTGATCGTCATAGCTGCGCGTCACCGGACCGTACTTGCTGAAGTTGTCGACGCCGACGACCTGATGGCCGTGCGACAGCAGCTCGGGGATCAGGTACCCACAGATGAAGCCGGCCGCGCCGGTCACGAGGATCCGCACTAGAGCTGCGTGCCTCCCGCGGTCACACCCCAGACATCGACGAGCTTCCTCGTCGAGAGATCCAGGTCCCGATAGCAGCGATGCGGCGCGCCGAGGACGAGGATCTCGCTCTCACGAAGGACCTGATCGAGGGGGCTGAGTCGATCGTCCACGACGTATGGATCCGTGCACAACACCTTCGCGCCGCTCCACGCCAGCAGCTTCCGCAGCTTGTAGCTCAGCGAGGCCCGCGGATCATCCGATTCGGCCTTGAAGGCCATGCCGAGGATCCCCACCGTCCGAGATCGAAGGCTGCCGTACCGCTTTTCCATGCCGTTGACGATGTACGCGGGCAGGCCTTCGTTGATCTGCATCGCGGATTGACCCATCGGGAAGTGATCGGCCGTGAACGCCGCGAGCTGCATCGTGTCCTTCAGGAGGCACGGGCCTGCCGCGAGACCGGGCCCCGGCAGGTCGGCCGCCCGGGGGTAGTCGTCACGGATCGCTCCCAACATGCGGTCGTAATCGACATCGGCGGTGTGCGCGATCATGAAGAACTGATTGGCGATCGCGAACTTCATGTAACGCCACGCGTTGGTGAAGAGCTTCGCGAGCTCCGCCTCCTTCGTCGTGACGCGGACGGTCTTCTTCGTCAACCGTTGGAACAACGCCTCCGCCCGAGCCCCGGCGACCTCGCTGTCCGCGCCGATGATCTCGGGGAGTTGATGGAACTCTTCCAGCGCGTGGCCCTCGGCGATGCGCTCGGGACAGAATGCGACGTGCACGTCGATGCCGCGGCCGGCGAGCTCGCCCGCAACGTACGCGGTCGTCCCGGGGAACACCGTGCTCCGGAGGATCACGGTGCAATCGGGCTTGAGGAATGGTCCGATCTGCTCGATGAGCTCGTCGAACACGCGGAAGGACGGGTTGAGAAATTCGTCGATCGGTGTGCCGACGACCACGATGACGTTCGAGGCGCGTCGCAACATCTCGGGATCGGAGCTGAACTCCAATCGTCCCGCAGTGAGCATGCGCGTGAGGAGCTCAGGGGCGCCGTTCTCGCGGAATGGCATCCTGCCACGGGCGAGGGCCGCCAGCGTCTCGGCCGCTCGGTCGAAGATCCCCACCCGAATGCCGCTCTCAGCGAAGGCCAGTGCCAGCGGCAGACCGACGTGTCCGGCGCCACCCACGACGACGAGGTCCAGTTCCGCCTTCTGATCGTTGTTCACGGCGACAGGGTAGGCGGATGACCGCGCGCGGGTGGGTCCTTGACGGCACTCCTTCGCGCACCGAGCCAGAACAACGCGACGGCCATCGCCAGCGCGGGGATCAGGCGCAGGTACGCGCTCATCCACCACTCCGGCGTCACCGGGACGAACGAGGGCAGCCAGCCGATCGGATCCACCCCAAGGATCGCGGCGAGCGTGTCCTGCAGTCGCTCCTGGAACGCGTCGTTCAGCGAGCGATCAGGTGTGGCGGCGAACACGACCGCGGCGATCGCGCTGATCCCGACCGCGACGGCGGTGAACGTGCGCGACACGGGGCCGCGCAGCGCGATGAGCCCGTATCCGACGATGGGCGCACAAAGCGGGAGCACGTCCACCAGGTAGCGGTTCGG
>JANLWM010000027.1:0-7412 GCA_031364525.1 Chloroflexota bacterium
AGGTCACCCTCGGTCGAGCGGAAGCTGTCTTCGCTGGAGAAACGGACCTCCTTGCCGTGGTCCTTGATGAACTCAATGACCCGGCCGGCCTCCAAGATGATCTCGTCGACGCTCTTGCCGTGGGAGAACTCTCGGAGGAACGATGAGGTGCCGAACAGGATGTCGATCCCGGTGACACCGGACTCCACGGCGACGCGGGCGTCATCCATGTGGCACCGCACATGCGTAAGTACCTTTGCATGGAGCCCCAGGGACGCGATGATCTTGAGGTCCTCGCGGGATTGCGGCGACGCGACCGGCGACGTGAGCTCGATGTACTCCACACCGAACTCGTCAAGGAGCTTCGCGATGGCGATCTTGTCGTCGGTCGTGAAGTGCGCGTTGGAGAACTGCTCCCCCTCGCGGAGCGTGGAATCGATGATCGCGAAGCTCTCGATCGGCACGTCGTTCCTCCCTCGATGGGCAAGAAAAAGGGCCGGTCGCGCCACGTGCGCACCAGCCTCCGAAAAGAGATCGAAGCTCTGATGCGGTCAGCGCTCCGCGGCGGAGTGCCCTCTCCGTCGCGACAGACCACACCCTTCCGGAGCGTGGACCAGAAGACGACCCCGAGTCGGGTCGCCCTCTTCGGCGGTTCACCCCTCGCCACCGTGTCGGGGGAAGCTCGTTCCTCGACGGCGCTGCTGGTGCCCGCACCTCTGGCCGGCATCGCGTATTCAGTTGTGCGGGTGAGTCTACCGAACGGAACGGCGAAAGAGAATCAGGGCTTGGGCGCCGCCACAGGCTTGCGCGATGCCCAGCTCGGCTTGCGGACGACGTCCTCGAGCTTGATGTGGGTGTACGCGTGAACGGTCGTCTCATGATCCGAGCGCGCGGCGCTTGCCGCCAACAGCGCGGGCATCGAGCCCTGCTCCTGAACGGCGAAACGCACGTCACAGCCACCGTAGCGGCAGGGGAATCCGCCAGATCTCATCGACAGACGCCCTTCCGGCCACCCGTGGCCTCGCATGGCTCACCGTAGCATGCGTGCACCCGTGTTCTTCCAGTCAAAGGTGGAGCGACTCGAGCACGCGGGCGACCTGCGCGCGATCATCGCGGTCCTCGCGGGCCATACGGACAAGACCTACGAACGCGCACACGCCGCGAAGGCCCTGGCCGACCACGCCGACCGGCTCGGCCCGATCCGCGAGCAGGCGGTCGCTGCGTTGATGCTCGCGGCCGAGGAGCCGAACGAGGTCCGGAAGTGGGCGCTGTTCGCCCTGGCGGAGCTCCGTGAGCCAGGGGCGCTGCCGGCGTTCCGCCGGGCCGCCGCCGACTCGGATTGGATGATCCGGATCTTCGCGGCCCACGGTTTCGACCGGCTGCGGTCGCACGACTCGCTTGTGGAGGTGGTCGGCCTGCTGGGAGACCGCGAGTCTGGCGTGCGCGAGGCCGCGGCCGCCGCACTCGCGAGCATCGGCGACGGGCGCGCCAGACCGCTGCTCGAGCGCGCCGCCCTGACGGATCCCTATCCGTGGGTCCGCGAGGCCGCGAAGGACGCGCTCGAGACCCTGTCCCGCTAGAGCTACTGCACCGTCGCAGGCAGCGTGAAGTCGGAGTCGGCGACGGTCGTGCTGAAGTTGCTCGCCTCCATGGTGAACTCCTGGCCCTGCGAGGTCATCTTGGTCAACAGGGGCACGCCATTGGGCGAGTAGCACGAGGTCACATCGCCGAACGCGCCTGCCGCGACGGACTTCACGCCGTAGCACTGTGCGCTCTGACCCGCGATCGATCGAGACCCCTGGAAGGTCGCGTTGAACTGCTCCGGATGGTCCTGGAACTGGAGTCCGAACGACGCCGCGGGGTTCCCGTCGAGGCCGCTGCCGCCCGGGCTCTTCTGGCAGAACGACTGACCACCGGCCGTCGTGCACACAAAGCTGCCGTCCGGGAGCGTGAAGACGGAGAACAGGCTCCCCGGGCCGGCAGAGAAGTCGAAGCGCGCCTTGGGGGCCTTGTAGTACCAGGTCTGCTCGCTCGTCTGGGTCTGCCCACCGGCGGTGATCGTCCACTTGTAGGTCACCTTGTACGTCGAGAGCTTTCCTGCCTTGAGGAGGTCGGCGATATTCGGACCGGACGATGTGGCAGCCGCGGCCGGCGCCGTCGTACCAGCGGGCGTGGTCGCCGTTGTGGCCGCCGCGGCGGTCGCTGGAGCGGCACTTTGCGCAGACGGCGCAGCGGCCCCGCCGCACGCCGCGAGAACGATGGCCATCACGCAGATACCGATCAGTCGCATGTTGCACCCCGCCTTCGCGCGTAAGCCTATCGGACGGCGATCTGTCCGCTTAGCTCAGGACGGTGCGGTGACGCCCCCGAGGTGTGGCGGCGCAAGCGGGATCTCGGCCTGCGCCGGTGACGAGCCCGACCGGCGCGTCATCCATGCCCGGGACGCTAGCGGTCACACCATGACCCAGCCGCCGTCCACGTGGATCGTCGCACCATTCACGAAGCTGGCGGCGTCACTCGCGAGGAAGGCAACGACGCTCGCGACCTCCGACGCGGCGGCGAATCGATGGAGCGGGATCTGCGCGAGGAAGCGCTCCCGATCCGCCTCCGACGAGTCGGCGGCCATCGGCGCCTCGATGCCGCCTGGAGCAAGTGCGTTGACGTTGATGCCGGAGGCGCCGTAATCGCGCGCGAAGCCTTTCGTGAGCGCGATGAGACCGCCTTTGGTCGCCGCGTAGATCGCGGACTGCTGCATCCCGCCAGTCCGCCCGCCGACACTCGCGATGTTGATGATGCGGCCCCAGTGCCGCGCGCTCATCCCCTCGACCACCCCCTGCGAGAGGAGGAACGGCGCGCGCAGGTTGATCGCGTTCATCCGGTCGAAGTCGTCGACGGTGTAGTCGGGGATCGCCCGCCGGATCAACAACGCCGCGCAGTTCACGAGCACATCGACGGGCCCGACTGCCGCGATGAGCCGTTTGCAGGCATCGGCATCGGCAAGGTCCACCGCATGCGTGCTGGCGAAGGGGCCATCACTGTGGGCCAGGATGTCCACCCCGATGACGCGATGCCCCGCTGCCGCAAGATCGTCGGCGATCGCGCGGCCGATGCCCCGGGCGCTGCCGGTGACAAGCGCTACGCGCCGCTCGCTCACCCGGCCCTCGCGTTGCTCATCAGACCCTGATCACACGCCGACCGCGGGCTGGAAGAGCTCCACGGCGTACCCGTCGGGGTCCAGCACGTAGACGCTGCGGGCCCCTTTGTTCGGACCCGCGGTGATGTCTACGACGGTTTGAGATCTGGCACGGTATCCGAGCCCGCTGAGTCGGGCATGCATCGCCGCAACATCGTCGACATAGAGACAGAGGTGGCCCGCCCCATAATCACAAAGCCGCGACTCAGCGGACCTGCGCTCGATGCCCGCGTACTGGAGCAACTCGACGAATCCGCCACCCGGAATGCGCAGGTAGACGACCCGAATGTGGTCGAAGTCCAGACCGATAACGGTCTTGACGTAGGGCGCGTCGATCCGGCGATCCCATTGCAGCTCGAGGCCCAGGCCATCGCGATAGAACAGCAGTGCCTGATCCATGTCGCTCACAGTGATCCCGCCATGGAAGAAGCCGGTGATGGTCGGCACGACGTGGCTCCTTTTGCTTAGGGTTTCCGCAATGGTAACGTTTCCAGTCGTGGAGTCGACGGCCGCACGCGCCATCGCGATGACGGTACTTGGACCGCGGCCGGTCTCGGACCTCGGCATCACGTTGCCCCACGAGCATCTCCTCGTTCACATCCCGGACTTCATCGACTTCGATGAGGAGACGCTGCGCGGCAGGCAGAACGAACCGGTCACGCTCGAGAACCTCGGCTGGGTCCGCCAGTACTGGACCTACAGCCGGGACAACCTGCGCATGACGAGCGAGCCGCTCGCGACCGCCGAGGTCATGCGGTTCGCCGCGGCCGGCGGCAGCACGATCGTCGATGTCACGGTGCCGGGGCTCGGGCGTGATCCGCAAGCGCTCGCGCGCATCTCACGGAGCACCGGCCTCAACATCGTGACGGCGACCGGAGCCTACGTCGCCAAAAGCCATCCGGAACGGGTCTCGGCTGCGAGTGAGGCCGAGCTGGCCGACCTGTTCATAACGGAGGCCCGCGATGGCATCGGCGTATCAGGCATCAAGCCCGGCATCATCAAGATCGGATGCACGTGGCCGCTCCACGTCGACGAGGCGAAGGCCCTGCGAGCCGCGGCGCACGCTCAACAGCAGACCGGCCTGGCGATCACGCTGCATCCGGGACGGGACCGAGCGGCCCCGGGCATCATCGCCGACCTTCTGGCGCAAGAAGGCGCCGACCTTCGTCGCGTTGTCATGGGTCACCTCGACGGGAGGGTCCAGGATCTGGCCGGGCTGCACGAGCTCGGTGCACGCGGGCTCTTCCTCGAGTTCGACGTCTTTGGGCTCGAGACGTCGTACTTCCCGGTACCCGGGGTCGTCGGTATCGACGGCCTCAGCGATGCGCAGCGACTCGCTTTGGTCCGCGCGCTCATCGACGCGGGTTTCGGCAAGCAGGTCCTGCTATCGCACGATATCGGCACCAAACATCGGCTCGCTGCCTTCGGCGGCCATGGCTTCGACCACCTCGTTGCGAACGTCATCCCGTGGATGCGCCTGCGCGGATTTACACCGGATGAGATCGACATGTTGTTCGTGCGGAATCCGGCCAGTGTCCTGACCCTCCGCCGGGCGTCCTAGTCGATCCGGTTGCGCCACTCGGCCTGACCCCGGAACGCGCGCAGGTTGTCGACGAGGAGCGACGCGAGCCGCTCGCCGTAGCGCGGAGTGAGTCCGGCGACGTGCGGGGTGATGATCACGTTCGGCAGGTCCCATAGCGGCGAGTCGGTGGGCAGCGGCTCGGGGACCATCACGTCGAGGCCTGCGCCGGCCAATCGCCGATCGCGCAATCGCTCGATCATCGCGTTCTGGTCCACCACCGATCCACGCGAAACGTTGATGAGATAGCCGTGGCCGAGCGCGTCAAGGACGCCGGCCGAGACGATCTCACGGGTCTCGGGCGCATCCGGCAGGGCGATCAGGAGGACCGACGCTTCCGCGCAGGCGGCCGCGAGCTCGCTCAATGGCCGCACGTCCGGGAGGACGCCGGGGTGCCCCTGTGGAGAGCGTGTCACCCCGATGATGCGCACGTCCCAGCCGCCGAGGCGGTCCACGATCTGCCGGCCGATCGCTCCGAGGCCAAGGACGACGACGGTGCGGCCGGCGATCTCCGCCGAGACCCGCGACCCCCA
This sequence comes from Chloroflexota bacterium, assembly GCA_031364525.1. Taxonomy (GTDB): domain Bacteria; phylum Chloroflexota; class Limnocylindria; order P2-11E; family P2-11E; genus UBA4735. The sequence goes on from JANLWM010000027.1 coordinate 5,285, forward strand.
GAGGTGAGCCGGCATGTCCTTGATCGCGGTGTGGATCTCGCGTGAGAGCGCGAGAAGCAAGCCGATCGCGTGCTCGGCGCACACGACGTGCACGCCGCTCGCGCTCGTCAGGATGATCGCGCGCTCCCGGAACAGATCCTGCGGGAATTGGGCGACTCCGGCACTGTGGCTCTGGACCCAAAGAAGGCCCGGCTGCAGGTAGGTCTGCTTCCAGACGTACGAAATGAGCACGGCGTCCGTCCGAAGCTCCCGGGCGATCTCCTCGTCCGACGTGGCGCACACGAGATGGATCCCGGGCACCCTCGCGAGCGCCTCGGGCACGCCAGCAAGGTTGGCCGGATGCAGGACCACCTTCGTCAGCGCAGCACTCATGCGAACGCGGGCGCGCCCGAGCCGGGCTGGGTGGGCTCACCGACGATGTGCCGGATGATCTCGGCGCTGTCGTAATGACCGCGGGCGAGATTTGCCACCGCGCGACCATGCCGCATGACGATGACGTGGTCGGACAGCTCGATCACGTGCGGCAACGCGTGACTGATCATCAGCACCGCGACACCGCGAGCGAGCACCTCGCCGATCACCTCGAGCACGGCAAGCGATTGGCTCACCCCAAGGGCCGCCGTAGGTTCGTCCATGACGAGCACCTTTGAGGACCAAAGGGCCGCCCGGGCGATCGCGACCGTCTGACGCTGCCCACCCGACAGCGAGCCGACCGGCAGGCCGCGCAGTTGCGGCAGGCGGATACGCAGATCCTCTAGTTGCGGCTTCGCGCGAGCGAGCATGCCTTTCCGGTCGAGCGCGTAGATGGGGATGGGAATGCGGCCGAACACACGTCGCACCATCTCTCGCCCGAGGAAGATATTGCTCAAGATGTCGAGGTTCGGCGGAAGTGCCAAGTCCTGATAGACGGCCTCGATCCCGGCACGCCGCGCGTCGAGCGGATCGGCGAAGACGACCACCGCGCCTTGCAGGCGGATCTCACCCGCGTCGGGCGCGATAGCGCCGGTCAGGATCTTCGCGACCGTCGACTTGCCGGCGCCGTTGTCGCCGACGAGCGCAGTGAGCTTGCCCGGCCACAGATCGATGTCGATGTCGCGGCACGCCTCGATGGCCCCATAGCTTCGCGAGAGTCCTCGAGCGACGAGGATCGGCTCGGCCGCGGTCACCGATGCCGGGCTCACCGTCATCGGCCGGTCTCCGTCCGGCTCTTTCGGGAGCGGTATTCGTCCACGAAGACAGCGATCAGCAGCGCGACGCCCTGCACGACGTACTGCCAGTCGCTGGTGACGTTGTTCAAGGTCAGGCCGTTGTAGATCTCTCCCAAGAGGATGACGCCGAGCAAGGTGCCGAACACGCTGCCTCGTCCTCCGCCGAGCGACGTCCCGCCCATGATGACCGCTGCGATGATCGGCAGCTCCTGGCCGAACGCCGCATTCGGGTCACCTGTCGAGATGTAGCCCAACAGCACGATCCCGCCGATCGCGGCGAACAGTCCGCTGAGCATGTAGATCTGGAGCTTGCGGCGGAGCACCGGTACGCCGGCAAGTCGGGCCATGGATCCGCCAGGGCTTCCTCCGATGGCGTATGCGTGGATGCCGAAGCGGGTGGAGTTCAGAAGGAATCCGACCACCATGAAGGCGAGCACCATCAGCAGCGCCGGGACCGGCACTCCGGCGACGTTCCCCGCTCCGAGGAACGTCACGATGGGTTGGTGCATCGGGATCGGGAAGCCGGCGCTGATCAGGAACGCGACGCCGCGCATAAGGAACTGCGTGGCGATCGTCGCGATGAGAGGGTTGATCCCGGTGCGCGTCACGATGAGGCCGTTGAGCGCGCCTCCCACGAGTCCGATGCCCAGGCCGCCGGCGATCGCCGCCTCCCAGGGAAGACCGCCGCGCAGCAGCGCCGCCGTCGTCACCCCTGCAAGCGACATCATTGCCGCGATCGACAGGTCCAATGCGCCGGCGACGAGGACGAGGGTGGTGATCGCGGCGACGATGCCGGTATAGCCGACCGCTCGACTCAGGTTGGCGAAATTTGGGATCGTCGCGAAATACTGGCTCGTGGCGGCGAACACGGTTCCGACTGCGACGATCGCGAGCAGCAGGCCCGCCCAGTTGAACGAGCC
>JANLWM010000028.1:0-3584 GCA_031364525.1 Chloroflexota bacterium
CGGCCGTCGCGCACGGTGGACGCCGCCATTGCGGCGCTCGGCGCGCCCGGCCGCTCCGGTCTCTCTCGTCTGGGCATCCCCGCGTTCCGGTGGCCGGTGCCCGTGGTCGCGGTCGCGATGGCCATCGCCCTCGTCATTTCCTGGGACCTCCCGCAGCCCGGGACGTCGCCGAATGCCGCGCTCGTCGCATCGGTCCAGGTCTCCGTGCTCAACTCCGCGACGAACATCCTGTACGTGCTCGACCCGGCGCAGGGCACCGTTTCGGCCCTCGATGCGACGACGCTCGAGCAGAAGTCGGTCATCACCGTTGGTGGCCGTCCCACCGCGCTCGCGCTCAACAGCGTGACCAACACGATCCTCGTGCTGGACGCAGGCGCGAAGACCGTGACCGAGATCGATGGGGTCCGCAACACCATCACCAGCTCCACTGCGGTGCAGGTGCCGGGAACACCGACCAGCCTGCAGGTCGATCCGAACGGCAAGCTCGTCGTGACGTCGGTCGTCGCGAACACCGCGCCCGCGGCCGCGGCGCCGGCCGGGGCGATCTCGCTGTTCAACAGCGGCACCAAGAAGCTCGAGACGGTGAAGGCGGTCGACGTTGCGCCCACGCGGCTCGTCGTCGATCCGACCGGTCAGCACGCCCTGCTGGTCTCGAAGGACGGGACCACGCTCGTTGACGCCGGGACCTACCAGTCGCTCGCGCGGTACGGCGGCGGTATCGCCGCGGCATTCGGAGCGGCTGGGGACCTCGCGATCCTCTCCGGCTCCGGCACCGACGGCGGTCTCGTCACGTTGACGCGCCAGGGCACGGCGATCGCGGTCGGCGGCGTCCCCTGGGCCATTACCGCGCTCGCCGGCTCCGGCTACGCCGTGCTCACGGACTCCGGGACCCGCAGCCGGATCGTGTTCCTGAGCGCTGACGGCGCTATCACCGGCACCATCGAGACGCCGCTGGGGGGCCGCGATCTCGCGTTCGACCAGGTGACCCGCCAGCTCGCTGTCGTCGGCATGAGCGGCGTCTCCAATCTGGTCGTTCCGGCCGAAGTCCTCGCCGCCGCCAAGCCCACGGTCACGACGACGACCCCGTCGTTGGTCCCGGCCGCACCGACTCAGCCGGCCGCGAGCGCCGCACCGGCCGCGCCGGCCGCAGCGGTCGCTGCGCCGCCCATTGCCCAGCCAGCCACGGTGGTCGCACCGTCAGCAGGTAAGGTGCCGACCGACGCCCGCGCGGTCTGGCCGGGCACGTATCTGGTCACGATCGCTGCACACCCGACCGTGGTCACGAGCGATGCGGACCGCATCTGGTTCGTTGACGACGCCAACGTGGTCAACGCGCTCCACATGCGGACCGGTGAGCTGTACCCGCTCGCGCATCTCCCCCGATCCGCGGTCATCGCTCGCATCGCGGTGAGCCCGAACCACGTCTACCTCACCGATCCGAAGGCCGGTCGCCTCTACGTCCTGACCATAGGTACCGAGCAGCTGTCGAGCGTGGCGGTGCCCTTCCTCCTGATCACGAATGACATCGTGGCCTCACCCGACGAGCGTCTCTGGCTCGCCACGAAGGGCCTCGGCCTGGTGAGCTTCGATCCGCGCGGCAAGCGGCTCGAGAGCACCATCGGCAGCCAGGACGTCTCGGCCGTCGCGACCGATCCGCTCGGGCGGATCTGGATGGGTGTGCCGGGCCGTCAGGTGCTCGACGTCTACGACCCGCTGACCGACCGCCTCACCGAGCTCAACCTGCCGCACGAGGGGACGATCACCGCCCTCGCGATCGACCGTGGCGGCACAGTGTGGGCCGGCACCGATACCGGTCAGCTTTTCGCCATCCGCAACGATCGTCTGGAAGGTGCAGCCGCGCTCGGTCGCCCGGTCGACGACCTGCTCATCGACCCATCCGGCCGCGCCTGGTTCGTCACGCACACCGGATCCGAGGTCCTCTACGGGCTCGCCGCCGGCAATGGCATCACCGTCCACGCCCCCGGGACGGCCTCTGGGCCGCTCTTCGACTCCCTTGGGCGGGCGTGGCAGGCCGACGGACCCGCCGGTGGCTTCTACGTCACCCTGTCGCCCGGCGGCCAGCCGTGATGCGACAAAACCACCCCTTTGTTCGTCTAGAGAGCAACAGGCCCGAGTCGGCCAGATGGCGGGATATGCCCGTTTCTGGTACAAATCGGGCTTGGCGACCGCCCTGTGGCTGGTCGTCGTCTCCGCGTCCGATTCGCAGAGGTCCCCGGGAAGTTGCCTCCGGGGCCACAAACCTGGATGAAAGAGGAGGTGACTGACACACCGGGGACAAGAGCGATCGGATTCGTACGTTTCCCCGCGATCACCTAGCGCGCAACGCGTCACTCGCGAAGCTCGCGATCAAAACAACACAAGAAGGAAGGCCAAATGCAGAAGGTCACTACAGCGGCCTTGACCGTCCTGATGGCGTTCAGCCTCATGCTGACGCTCTCTACGCCGGCAAGCGCCAACGCCCTCACGGGTGGCGGGTACTCCTCGAGCTATTCCGGCGAGTCGGTCTTCACCAACCAGCCGGCCGGTGGTTCAGGTCAGTTCTCTGCCATCTTCTTCAACGACGGCACCCAGCCGTGGGCAGCCGGCGTCGTCGGTCTCCTCGTCTGCGCCGCAGACAAGGTCACCTGCAACGTCGCTTCTCCGAACGCCGCGTATGCGTCGGGCTGGTTCTCAGCCACCGTCTACGCCACCGTTTCGGCGACGGTCGCTCCCGGTTCCAACGGGTTCTTCGTCTACAACTTCGTCGTTCCGGCCGGCACTGCGGCCGGTACGGTGGCGACGTTCAACGGTGACGTTGGACTCGTCTCGGATGGCACTGAGTTCCGTCCCCAGGGTTACTTCCAGATCAACACGACCCCTGGTGGCTCGACCGGCGGCCTCGCGATCTCGCCGACCTCCGCTGCCATGGCAGTCGGTGGCCAGCAGCAGTTCACCGCGACCGGCGCTCCGGCCGGCTCCACGGTCAGCTGGAACGTCATCGGTGGCTGTGGCGCTGTGACCAACAATGGTCTCTTCGCCGCTACCGCGACGAACTCGCCGACCCAGCCGTGCAGCGTCACGGCGAACGCGGGCGGCTCGACCGCCACCGCGTCGATCACGGTCTTCGGCCCGGCCAGCTCGATCCGCTGCTCGGCCACCCCGTCGACCCTCCCCGCTGATGGCGCAGCCAACGGTTACTCGACCGTCCGTGGCACGCTCATCGACGCGAACGGCAACACCGTCGCGAGCGACAACTCGACCCTCATCACCTACACGAACAACACGCCGGCGCTCCTCTTCGAGCGCAGCACCTCTGGCGAGCCGAGCCCGCGCACTGCGGTGAGCGGCGTCGCCTCGAAGCAGTACGGCGCGACCGCGACCGGCTCCTCCGGGACCGGCGTGATCTCGCTCAGCTCCGGTTCTCTGACCGGTTGCTCGCAGTCCATCCCGATCACCGGCCCGGGCGCTGCGACGAAGCTCGCAGGTGCCTTCTACCTGGGCACGATCTCGGCTGACGGTTCCTCGAAATCGCTCCTTGAAGTTGACGTCGTCGACGCCAACGGGATCGTCGTTTCGGGCGACAA
>JANLWM010000029.1:0-4844 GCA_031364525.1 Chloroflexota bacterium
GATCGGCGGAGCTCGTCGATACCCAGATGGGCTTGAGGTCCATGAATACCGGAGATGCGACGGTCGCTGTCGCGACGAATCCTCCGACCCCGACCAGGTACCAGCAGATCCGGTCACCCGGCGCCATGCGCTCGACCGTGCGGCGATGGCGCGTCTTCACGCCCTGCACCGTGAAGCGATGCGCCCGCGTGCGCGCGTAGTTGTGGGGCGTCGTCACGAGCATCCAGCAGGCCGGCGCGTTCACGCGTGGTCCTCGATCCACACCGCGCCGTCGTCGGTGTATTCCTTCTTCCAGATCGGCACGATCCGCTTGAGCTCGTCGATCGCGTCGCGAGCCGCCGCGAATGCCGCTGCGCGGTGGGGCGCGGCGGCCGCGATGATGACGGCGATCTCTCCGATGGCGAGGTCTCCGACGCGGTGATGGATCGCGAGGCGGAGCGGCGCATGTAGCCCTTCAAGATGAACAGCGATCTCACGCATCTTCGCCTCGGCCATCTCGGGGTACGCCTCGTACTCGAGGTGCCGGACGGCCGTGCCGCGGCTCGCGTCCCGGACCGTTCCGAGAAAGATGACGATCCCGCCGGCGTCGCGACCTCTCACGGTCTCGATCGCCGCATCGACCGACAACGGATCGCCGCTCACCAGGATCCGGTCGCCTGCCGTCACCGCGCCACCGGACACCGGGGGAATGAGCGCGAGCTCGTCCCCATCGCCGATGGGGTCGTCGAGGCCTGCGTAGTCGCGGTTCTTCGCGATGACGAGCTCCGGCATGTCGGAAAGTCGCGGATGCTGACCCCGGAGCTCGGCGACCGCGTCGCGTACCGTCGCGCCCGCAGGCAGGTCGAGCAGGACCTGGCCGGCTCCGACCACCTCGCGATATGACGCAAAGAGCCGAACGTTCACCTTCATCGAGGCAATGGTACGTGCGAGAATCACGCGGCATGGACGCGAGCAGCGCGATACCCGCGATCCTCATCACTCTCGTCCTCATCCTGCTCAACGGCTTCTTTGTCGCCGCCGAGTACGCGTTCGTTCGGGTCCGGCGAACGCAGATCGAAGAGGTGGCGGCGACCGGCAGCACTCGCGCCCGCCTCGCGGCCCGCATCGAGGGCTCGCTGGACACGTACATCTCGGCATCCCAGCTCGGCGTCACGTTGGCGTCCCTTGCGATCGGTTGGATCGGCGAGCCCGCCATGGCGGCGCTCATCGCGCCGGCCTTCACCTGGCTGAGAGAACGCTCGGACGCGGCATTCCACATCGTGTCGTTCGCCCTGGCGTTCGGTGTGATCACGTACCTCCATGTGGTGATCGGCGAGCTCGCGCCGAAGTACCTCTCGATCCAGCGCGCGCTCGGCGTCGCGCTCTGGTGCGCGCTCCCGCTCCACGCCTTCTACGTAGTGCTGGGCCCGTTCATCTCGGTGGTGAAGGTCAGCGCGGACGGCTTGGTCGGGCTCTTCGGCATCAAGGCAACGGCCGATCTCGACGCACACAGCGAGGAGGAGCTTCGCATGCTCGTCGCGTCGTCGACCCGCAAGGGCATCCTTCAGGAGTCCGAACGGGTGCTGCTGGGCAACGTCCTGGACTTCGCCGACACCTTCGTGCGTCAGGTCATGGTCCCGCGTACCGAGATGGTGGCGGTGCCCGAGGACACCACGGTCGCCGGCGTCATCAAGCTGCTCGGGCAAAGTCCGTTCACCAGGATCCCGGTGTATCGCGAGGACCTCGACCACATCGTCGGGGTCATGCACGTGAAGGACGTCGTCGGGGCCGACCCGGGCCGGCCCGCGCGGGAGCTCATGCGCAAGCCGCTCTACCTGCCGGAGACCGCGCACCTTGATCGGGCCCTCGCACAGTTCCGGCGGGAGCGCGTCCAGCTCGCCATCGTCATCGACGAGTTCGGCGGAACGGCCGGCCTGGTGACCCTCGAGGACGTGATCGAAGAGCTGGTGGGGGAGGTCCAGGACGAGTTCGACCGCGAGGCGCCCATGATCCGCGAGGAGAATGGAGTCTTTCTGGTCAACGGGCTGCTGACCCTTTCCGACGCCCGGGAGCGGCTCGGCCTCGAGCTTGCCGACGAGCCCTACGACACCGTCGGTGGAATGATCTTCGGCCGGTTGGGCCGGCTCGGGCAGGTGGGGGACTGGATCGACGTCGAGGGGTACCGCTTCACCGTGACCGGCATCGACGGGCGGCGCGTCGCCCATGCGAAGGCGAAGAAGCTCGGAGCGCCGTTACCGAACCGTTGACAGGCGACGCCCCGCTCGGCTGCTTCGTGGCATCCCGGATGCGTTCTCAGTCCTTCGCTCGGGGTTCCGAGGAGAACGCGAACGGAGGCACACGATGGAGCTCGGTACGTTCCTCGCCAGTGACGCCGCGCTTGTGGTCTTCTCGACGTTCGGACTCGTTGCGACCGGCCTTGCCATCGTGCGCGACATCCCGGTCCAGCGGCGCGTCGGTGAGCGATCGGTCGGCTCAGCAGGCGTCGAGAGCTAGGCGACCTCGGCTTACCTGACCCACGGCGGCCGCGGCAGCTGATCCACGAGCGCGCGCGCGATCGTACCGAGGTCACTGATCTTGGCTCCCCAGAATGCCTGGGCGCGTGGATCGAGCATGACGAGCGCCCCGATGGCGAGCAGCACCACCGCGGCGGTCACGGACCCGAAGGTGATCGCTGAGTCGCGGAACGAGATCCCGCGGCGATCGGCCGTTCCGGTCACCCCGGTCAGCGCGAGCGGAGCCGAGCGACGATGTTGTCCATCCGCGCCCGGCTGATCGTCAGGAATTTCGCGAGGTTCGTGCGGTCCGCCTCAAGGATGTTCGAGCCTTCCTCGTCTCCGACGGCCCGGGCCAGCTCGGCCAACGACTCGTTGAGCTTTCGCGTCGCAGTGATCAGCGCGTCGTCCTTGAGCGCCGGGATCGCCGGTGCGGCCCGCGGCTCGGTCAGCTCGGGGTGGAGCGAGCGCTCGACCTTGTCCCGGAGCCGGATGAGCGTGAGCTTGCCCGCGACGACCTGCTTCGCAAGGGCCTTCCGGCGGCGCTTGTCTTCGATCTTCATCAGCTCGTACGCCGCAGACAGGGTGTCGTAGCGCGCCGCGACCATTTCGCGTACGTCGTCCGGTGCCGTAGCGAGGCGCAGCCGATTCTCGACGTACCCCTTGTCCTTGCCGAGCTTGCCCGCGAGGTTGCGGATCGAATAGCCGAGCTCGTCGGTCATCTTCTTGTAGATGATGGCCTCGTCGAGCGGCGACAGGTCCTCGCGCTGCAGGTTCTCGATGAGCGCGATCTCGAGCGCCGTCGCGTCGTCGAAGCGTTCGACGATCGCAGGGATGGTCTCCTTGCCGGCGATCTTCGAGGCACGCCAGCGCCGCTCGCCGGCGATGATCTGGAACTCGTCGCCGGCGGGACGCACCAGGATCGGCTGAAGCACGCCGTGTTCGCGGATCGACGCTGCGAGCTCCTGAAGGGTCTCCTCGTGGAAGGTCATGCGAGGCTGGTCGGGGTTCGGCACGACCTTACCGACGGGAAGCTCCTTGATGGAGTTCGGCCCCTTCGAGGCCAGGAGGCTCACGATCCCGTGCTGCGCTTCGCGTTCCTGCTGGAAGATGCGGGTCCCTGCCTCGCGGAACGATTTGCCGCTCTTAGTAAGCATTCGCCACCTCCTTCGCGAGGTCGAGGAAGGCCTTCGCCGCATCCGACTTCGGGTCGTACACGGTGATCGGCACGCCTGCGGTCGGAGCCTCGCCGACCTTCACCGACTGACGGATGACCGTCTTGAAGACCTGGTGGTCGCCGAGATCGTGCAATGACTCGAGCATGTCGCGGCCGAGGATCGTCCGGCTGTCATAGAAGGTCGGCAGCATCCCGAGCACCTTGAGCTTCGGGTTGAGGCGCTCTTGGACGGTCTTGATGATCTTCAGCAGCGCCGCGACGCCCTTGAGCGCGTAGTACTGCGTCTGGACCGGGATGATCACACCGTTCGATGCGACGAGCGCGTTGAGCGTGAGCAGTCCGAGCGTCGGCGGGCAGTCGATGAGGATGTAGTCGTAGCGCTCAACGATCTCCTTGTTGAGCTTGTCGCGGAGGGCCATCTCGCGGCCGATCGCGCTGAACAGCTCGACCTCGGCCGATGAGAGGTCGATATTGGTCGGCGCAACGTCCAGGTGCTTGGTCGTCGTGTGGACGATGATCGACGCGAGGCTCGACTCGGATTCGATGAGGACATTGGCCATGCCCCGTTCGACGGTGGCGAGGTCAACGCCGAGGCCGACCGTGAGGTTGGCTTGCGGATCGAGGTCGATACAAAGGACCGTGTTGCCGAGCTGAGCGAGCGCTCCACCGAGATTGATGGCGCAGGTGGTCTTGCCGACGCCGCCCTTCTGGTTCGCGAGCGCGATGACCTTGCCCAAACGCCCACTCCCGTGCTCTTTTGCCCGCGCTGGAAGCGGCGCGCGGTATTGAGCATAGGTGCTGCGAGCCGCGTGGCGGGCCGCGGCGCCCTCCTCCGCTCGGCCGTCGGCGCGCGTATCTGCTCTAGCGCGCTCCTACCGGTTCCGGCCGCTCGCTGCGGAGAGAGCCCCGGCCCCGGCAAGGGCCAGACGGACCTACTGTCCTGTCTGAGTCGTGCGGGGCCCGTAGCTCAGTGGTCCAGAGCGGCGGACACATAATCTGCTGGTCCCAGGTTCGAATCCTGGCGGGCCCACTGCACCAGCGCGCGAGGAGAGGGAGCACGGCCGAGATCTTCCCGGGGCGGGACCTCACCTGAGCGCGACGATCGCTGACGCCGTGCGCGCCCGCGTCATGATCGCCGCTCACGTCCAGCGGACCCCGCTCGTCACGAGTCACAC
>JANLWM010000047.1:0-6655 GCA_031364525.1 Chloroflexota bacterium
CCGTCCAGGCCATCCACCGGGTGCGCCCGCCGAGGTCGGACATGTGACCGAAGATCGGCTGCATGAACGAGGACGATGCCTGATAGAGCGTGACGAGGAGACCGGCGGCCGCGATCCCGATGCCCAGCTTGCCGAGGAGAAGGGGGAGCAGTGCCGGCAGCATGTAGGCGTACGAGTCGTTCGTGAGATGCGCGACCGCCATGACGCCGACCGCCGCGGAGCGTGACCGTTCGGCGACAAGGTGGCTCTCAGACATACGCGCGATCGAGAAGGTCCATGAGGTGCACGACCGGGATGTCGGAGCGTTCTCGGCGAAGCGCCGCCTCGATCTGCATCTGGCAGCCCGGATTCGCGGTCACGATCATCTCGGCGCCACTGGCCTTGATGCGCTCCGCTTTGCGATGACCCAGCTGACGCGCGAGATCGGGTTGCGTGACGTTGTACGTGCCCGCGCTCCCACAGCACCAGTCCGCTTCCGCGAGCGGGACCACCGTCAATCCGGGGATCGCCGCGAGGAGCGCGCGCGGCTGCGCGGAGATCTTCTGTCCGTGGATCAGGTGGCAGGGGTCGTCGTATGCGACCGTGGCACGCAGCTCGCCGGGCTGCGCCGCCAGACCGACGCCGGCCAGATACTCGCTCGCGTCCTTCACCCGGTGTGAGAACGCTTCGCCGCGCTCCGCCCAGTCCGGATCATCTTTGAGGAGCCAGCCGTACTCCTTCAGATTCGCGCCACAGCCCGCGGCGTTCACGATGAACGCATCCACCGGAAGACCCTCGAGCGCTTCGATGTTCCGCTTCGCAAGGACGCGCGCGTCGCCACGCTCGCCGGCGTGCGCGTGGAGCGCGCCGCAACAGGTCTGCGACTCCGGGACCACCACCTCGATGCCGTTGCGCGCGAGGACCCGGGCGGTCGCGGCGTTGGTGTCGGCGAACGCGGCGCGCATGACGCAGCCGGTGAAAAGGGCAACGCTGCCGCGCCTGGCGCCGACCGGCGCGTAGCGGGGCGGGAGCCGTTGGGCGGTCGGCGCGCGCCCGGGGACGAGGTCGAGCAGCTCGGCGAGCCGCCCCAGGCCGATCGCGCGCAGGACCGTGCGCGCACCCAGACGCTTTGAGAGATAGCCGAACCGCGCGAACAGTGCGAGCAGTGATGGTGAAGTGATGAGGCCCCGGAAGACGACCCGCCGGAGGATCGCCTCGGCGAGCTTCGGCCTGCGCGCGGCCAGGACCTGCGACCGCGCACCTTCCATGAGCTTGCCGAATGACACCCCGGACGGACACGCGGTCTCGCAGGCCCGGCAGTCCAGGCACTTGGCCATGTGGTCGGCAAACGCGGGGCTGTCCGCGTCGAGGCGTCCATCCCAGACGCTCTTCATCAACCGGATCCGGCCGCGCGGCGAGTCCATCTCCACGCCGAGCTCGGCGAAGGTCGGGCACGTCGGCAGGCACAGGCCGCAGTGCACGCAGCGGGAGATGAGCTCCTGCGCCGGCGCGTCGGCGTTCGGGAATCCGATGGGGTGCTGCGTTGTCGGACCCGGAAGACCGGTCATCCCAGCGCCATCCGCGCCGGCTCGAGGATGCCGCGCGGATCGAACGCCTGCTTGAGCCGCCGCATGAGGAACGCTCCGGCGGGATCCGGTCCGTCGGCCGCCCCGAGCCCGGCCACGGCGCGTTCGACGCGGCCGCCGCCGCCGACCACCCGGGCATTCGCCAGGAGCGCGTCGGCGGTCGCGAGGATGCCCGTGTCGTCGCCACGAAGGTGCACGTGCATCGTGCCGCTCGCGGCATCGGCGACGAGCCGGACGTTCCGGTCGGCCGCAGCGGCCGCCTCGGCGAACGCGGTCTGCGCGGAGATGGGCAGCGCGACGCGGATCACCCCGCCGTCCGTCGCGTGGTCGACGATCTCGCGGAGCTGTCCGAGGGTGTCAGGCAGATCCGCGAGCTCCTGCATCGCCCCGCCGCGCTCGGCCGCCGCGCGCGCAGTCTCGGTCATCGCGCGATCGACCGGAGCCTGCTCGCCGGCTGCGGCGACGATGAGCCGCCAGCGACGCTCAGTGGTCCGCTCGACGACCAGTGCGATCGGCCGGAGCGATGTCCGAACGACCGCGTCAGCGGCCGCGAACGCGTCGGCGGCCTTGGCGAATACGGCCGACGTCCCTCGGAGCGCCGGTGGGATCGGAAGGATCTTGAAGGTCGCCTCCGTGATGACGCCGAGAGTGCCGAGGGAGCCGGTGTACAGCTTGTTGAGGTCGTAGCCCGCAACGTTCTTCACGACCCGGCCACCGGCACGCGCGACGGTGCCGTCGGGGAGCGCGACGCGTATGCCGAGCAGGAGATCGCGTACTCCTCCGTAGCGGTACCGGGCGAATCCGTTGCTGTTCGCGGCGATGACGCCGCCCACGGTCGCGCCCCGGGCCAGATGCGGGGGATCGAGCGGAAGGAACTGCCCGTGCGCCGCCAGCGCGTCCCGAAGGGCGGACATCAGCGTCCCGGCGCCGACCGTCACCGTGAGGTCCTCCGGGACGTGATCGAGGATGCCAGCGAGTCCGGCCGTTTCGAGGACCACGTCCGTCGGACGCAGCGTCCCGAGGTGATCCTTCGTCGCCCCGCCGCGAACGCGCACGGTCTGCCCCGCCTCCGCACAGGCCAGGAGGAGCGTCGCGCAGCTTTCCGCGCTCGCCGGCCGCTCAGCGCGCGGCATTGAGCGAGAACTCCTTGCACCGGGACGGTGTGGGGAAGATCTTTCCGGGATTCGAGAGCCGCAGCGGGTCGAACGCGTCCCGCACGCGCAGCATCGTCGCAAGGTCGACGCTCGAGTACTGCAGCGGCATGTAGCAGTTCTTCTCCATGCCGACCCCGTGCTCACCCGTGATCGATCCACCGACCTCGAGGCACTTCAGCAGGATCTCGCGACCGGCCTCCTTCACGCGCTCGACCTCGGCCTCGCCTTTTGATCCGTCGAACATGATCAAGGGATGCAGGTTCCCGTCGCCGGCGTGGAACACGTTCGCGATCCGCAGACCGTATCGCTCGCCGACATCGATCACGTGCCGGAGCACTTCCGGCAGCTTCGTCCGCGGGATGACGCCGTCCTGAACGTAGTAATCGGACGCGAGGCGGCCCATCGCCGCGAACGCGCCCTTTCTCCCGGCCCAGAGCTTGTCCCGTTCGAGCGCGGTGGCCGCGACGCGCAGCTCCTGCGCGTGCGCCGCCCGGCAGATCGTCTCGATCCGACCGAGGAGATCGTCCAGCCCGTCACGCACGCCGTCGACCTCCACGAGCAGGATCCCCCCGGCATCGAGCGGATATCCGGCCCCGACCGACGCCTCGACGGCCTGGGTGGAGAGCTGATCCATCATCTCGATGGCGCTCGGAACGATGCCGGCGCCGATGATCGCTGAGACCGTGTTCGAGGCGTCATCCATCGTCGGGAACGCCGCCATCAAGGTGCGCTTGTCCTCGGGGAGCGGCGTGAGCTTCACCGTGATCTCGGTCACGATGCCGAGCGTGCCTTCCGATCCGACGAATGTACCGACGAGGTCGTATCCCTCGCACTCGATCGCCTTGCCGCCGATGCGAACGATCGTCCCGTCGCTCAGCACGATCTCGAGCCCCGTGACGTGATTCGTGGTCACGCCGTACGCGAGGGTGTGCGGTCCTCCGGAGTTCTCGGCGACGTTCCCGCCGAGCGTGCAGGCCTTCTGGCTCGACGGGTCAGGCACGAAGTAGAGGCCGGACGGGGCTGCCGCTGTGGAGAGGTGCAGGTTCACCAGCCCCGGCTGGACCACCGCGCGAAGGTTCGCGACGTCGAGCTCGAGGATGCGCGCCATGCGCGCGAAGGAGAGCACGACGCCGCCCTCGACCGGGATCGCGCCACCGGACAGACCGGTGCCCGCACCGCGAGGCACGAGTGGGACCTTGTGCGCGGCGCAGAATCGGGCGACCTTCGCGACGTCGGCGGTCTCGGTCGGCAGCACGACCGCGTCGGGGGTCGCCGTGTCGATGGCCCCGTCGTATTCATAGAGGAGGAGATCTTCGCGCGCCCAGAGGACCTTCGCCGGTCCGAGGAGGTCACGGAGCCCGGCCGCGAGGTCCGCGCCGCGGAGGCCGGAGCGGACGGCCACGGGCGCCGTGGTCACGTCGCGGCACCCTCGCGAGATCGCAGCGCGTCGGCGAGCTCGCCGGCGGCGCGGCGCATCTGCGGCACGAACTCGATGCAGCGCTGCTTCGAAAGCCGGCTCGCGGGACCGGAGATGGAGATCGCCGCGATCGGCGCGCCGATCGGCCCGACCGCGACGGCAACGCAGCGGACGCCGTCGTCGTACTCCTCATCGTCCAACGCGTAGCCCCGCTCGCGCGCTTCGTCGAGCGCTCGGGCGAGGGACGCGCGGTCGATGAGGGTCTTCGCGGTCAGCGGCTTCAGCTCCACGCGATCGAGCAGTCCATCGCGGCGGGCCTGCGGCAGCGAGGCCAGGATCGCCTTCCCCGCGCCGGTCGCGTGCAGCGGGACCCGGTTCCCGACCACGGTGAAGAGGCGCACCACCTGGGGACTCGCGGCGGTCTCGATGTACACGGCCATGGTGTCGTCCAGGACGCTGAGGTTCGCGGTCTCCCGGGTCGCCTCGACGAGCGCCTGCAGGAGCGGCCGGGCGGCGAGCCGGAGCTCGTTGTACCGGCTTCGGCCTTCGGCCAGCGTCGAGACCTTCGCGCCCGCGTAGTAGCGGCTCGTGTCGGGGTTCTGGCGTACGTATCCCCGGCGGAGGAGCGTCGCGAGGAGCCGGTGGACCGTGCTCACGTGCAGCTTCGTGCGCGCGGCCAGGGCGGTGATGGATACCTCCCCATCCGAGCCGGCGAGGGCCTCGAGCAGATCGAGCGCGCGGTCGACCGACTGGACCGACCGCCGCGAGCGGCGGGGTTCGGTGGCCTCTTTCACTCCACGGAACTCGTCATCTGCTGTGCGAAATCATAGCCGCGCGCGCATTCCTATCCTTTTCATCATGACCCCCGCCGCCGAGCGCAGGACCACGCTCCAGGCGCAGGCGGCGTCGTTCCCGCCAGCACCCGGCGTCTACCTGTTCAAGGACGCCCGCGGCCGGGTCCTTTACGTCGGTAAGGCCGACGTGCTTCGGGACCGGATCCGCAGCTACTTCGGACCGAGCCTTGACGTGCGCCACGTTCGCCTCGTCGAGCGTGCCGATCGGCTGGAATACGTGCTCACCGGCAGCGTCTCTGAGGCCTACCTCCTCGAAGCGAATCTCATCAAGCAGCACCGGCCGCGCTACAACATCCGCCTCAAGGACGACAAGTCGTACCCGTACGTGAAGGTCACGCTCGGCGAAGACTTTCCCCGCATCCTGAGGACCCGCCAGCTGGGCGATCGCAGTGCCCGCTACTTCGGTCCGTACGCCAACGCGAAGTCCGTCGATGAGTCGCTCGATCTGCTCCAAAAGCTCTTTCCGTACCGCACCTGCAAGCTCACGATCGTCGCAGCCGAAGACGGTCGGGGCCGCACGGTCCCGCCATCCGCGCTTCCGGGCGGCCGGCCGTGTCTCCTCTATCACCTCAAGCGCTGCACCGCGCCGTGCGTCGGTTCGGGTACGAAGGTGGAATATCGCGCGACCGTCGACCGGAGCGTGCAATTCCTCGAGGGTCGCTACGAGGCGCTCGCCCGTGATCTCCGAAAGGAGATGCAGGTGGCCTCCGAGACGCTGGACTACGAGCGTGCCGGCCTGCTGCGAGATCGGGTGCAGGCCATCGACCGCACCACCGACCGGCAGGAGGTGCACGCGTACAAGGGCGATGACTTCGATGCGCTGGGCGCCGCGATCGCGGAAGGCGACGCCGCGGTCCAGCTGCTGCGGGTGCGCGACGGCACGATCGTCGGTCGTGATCAGTTCTTCCTCGAGGGCACCGAAGGCGCCACGCCCGCCGAGGTGCTCGGCTCCTTCCTGCGGCAGCACTACGCCGCGGCGACCACGTTCCCCCCGCAGATCGTGGTGCCGGAGGCCATCCCGGATGCCGCCACATTCGTCGCGTTCGCGGAAGAGAAGCGCGGCACCCAAGTCGAGCTTCACGTCCCGCAGCGGGGCAAGAAGCGCAGGCTCATCGAGCTCGCCGTGCGCAACGCCCAGGACGCGCTGGAGCAGGAGCGCGTCCGCTGGCTGGCGGATCGCGGGAAGACCGACACCGCGCTCGGCGAGCTGCAGCACGCCCTCGGCCTCGAGGGTCCGCCGAAGCGGATCGAGTGCTTCGACGTGAGCCACGTCCAGGGGACCAACGTGGTCAGCTCGATGGTGGTCTTCGAGGATGGCCGGCCCGCGAAGCAGGCCTACCGCCGGTTCAAGACCAAGATCGGGGACCGCAACGACGACTTCGCCAACATGCGCGACACGCTCCGGCGGCGGTTCACCCGCAGCGCCGCCGGAGCGGGCGATCGGTGGCCGGTACCGGACCTCGTGATCCTGGATGGGGGCAAGGGTCAGCTCTCTGCCGGCATCGCCGCGCTCTCCGACGCCGGTCTGCTCCAGATCCCGATCGCGGCGCTCGCCAAGGAGCGCGAGGAGCTGTTCCTGCCGGGCCGGCCGGAGCCGGTGATCCTCCCGGAGCGCTCGCAGGGGTTGTTCATGGTCCAGCGCATCCGCGACGAGGCCCACCGGTT
>JANLWM010000233.1:0-2936 GCA_031364525.1 Chloroflexota bacterium
GTCGCCTTGATCCCGCGAGCGACCGTCGCGACGGTCCCGGTGAGACCGATGCGCATCCCGAGCTCCGACATCCGCTTGCGGTTCGGATCGAGCAGCACGGCTCCCCCACCGGTCGAGACGACGATGAGCGCCGGGGTCGGCCGCAGCGCTGCGAGGATCTCCGATTCGATCGCCCGGAACCGCGGCATGCCGTCCTCGGTGATGACCTTCGCGCAGGGCTTGCCGGCACCGCGTGCGATCTCGTCGTCGAGGTCGATGGTCCGTCCGCCGAGCGCCTCCGCGAGCAACGGCGCGACCGTGGACTTCCCGACCCCGGGCGGTCCGACGAGGAAGAGATGCATCAGCGGTCGGCGATCGGCTTGAGGCGCTCGCGGTAGCGCTCGATCGCGCTCGTGATGTCGTCGATGTTGTCTTCGCCGAACTTCGCACACACGGCGTCGGCCAGCACGAGGGCGAGCATCGCTTCGGCCACCACGCCGCCGGCGGGGATGACGCAGATGTCGCTGCGCTCCACGTGCGCGGGCGACGGCTCGCCGGAGCGGAGATCGACAGATGGCAGCGGCTTCATCAGCGTGGAGATCGGCTTGAACGCGACGCGGACGACGACGTCCTCGCCGTTCGTGACGCCGCCCTCGAGCCCGCCGGCCCGATTGCGCGGCCGACCGAAGCCCGTACCGCGGCGCTCGATCGGGTCGTGCACCGCGCTCCCCCGTTCACCCGCGGCGTCGAACGCATCTGCGAACTCGATGCCCTTCACCGAGGGGATCGAGGCCAGGGCCTGGGCGATGCGGCCGTCGAGCCTGCGATCCCACTGCGCGTACGTGCCCAATCCCGCGATGACGCCGGTCGCCCGCACGATGGACACGCCGCCGAGGGTGTCGCCGGCCTCGCGGGCAGCGGCGATCGCCGCCACCATCCTCCCGCTCGCTGCCTGGTCACCGGAGCGCACGTCGCTCGCCTCGATGGCCTCCCGATCGAATCGCGGTGTTGCGGTGACGTCACCGATGCGGACCGTCTCGCTGAGGATGTCGATCCCGACCGCTCGGAGCAGCGCTTTGGCGATCCCGCCGGCCGCGACGCGCGCGGCGGTCTCTCGCGCGCTCGCCCGTTCGATGACGTCGCGCACGTCCTCGTGCCCGTACTTGAGCGCACCGGCGAGATCTGCGTGACCTGGCCGGAGACGGGTGACCGCGTCGGGCGCCTCGGGAACGGCCGTCGCGCTCATGACCTTTTCCCAGTTCGCGTGATCGCGGTTCTCGATCCAGAGCGCGATCGGTGCACCGGTGCTCCGACCCTGACGGATACCGCCCGTGATGCGGGCGCCATCGCGCTCGATCTTCTGCCGACCGCCGCGGCCGTACCCGAGCTGACGCCGCCGAAGGTCTGCGTCGATCACGGAACCATCGATGGCGAGGCCCGCGGGCACCCCGTCGACGATGATCGTGAGCCCCGGACCATGCGACTCGCCCGCGGTGACCCAGCGCATCAGTTGACGCTCGCGTACAGGGCGGCGCGCATCGCCTCGACCGGCGCGTCTTGGCCGGTCCAGATGCGGAACGACGACGCCGCCTGCTGCAGCAGCATCGGCAGGCCATCCACGACGGTCGCACCGGCGGCGCGCGCCCGTCGCGCGAGCGGAGTGGCGGTCGCGGTCGGGATGAGGTCGACGACGATCAGCTCGGGCCGCAGCACTGCGCTCGCCAGCGGATCTTCGCCGTGCAGGCCGAGCGCGGTCGCATTCACGACGACGTCGATCGCGCCGAGATCGATCCGGCTGGCCCATTCGACCACGCCGGGCTCGCGATCGACCGGGTGCGCGAGCGAACGCGCAAGGCTGCGGGCCCGCTCGGAGGTGCGATTCGTGATCGTGATGGAGGCCCCCCGCTCGAAGAGCACCGCCACGACCGCGCGGGCGGCACCTCCCGCACCGAGCAGCAGGACGCGTGCGCCATCCAGCTCGAGATCGCGCATGGCGTACGCGAAGCCGACCGCGTCGGTGTTCGACCCCAGGACGCGGCGCCCGTCGGACGTCCGCGAGAGCGTGTTCGCGGCGCCGATCTCCGCTGATGGCCCGTCCCACGTGTCTACGAGCTTGAGGACCGCCTCCTTGTGAGGCAAGGTCACGTTCGCGCCCAGCAGCTCACCACTGCGGATCCGGTCGATCACGCCGGGCAGGGCCTCCGCGGTGACGTCGAGCGGCTCGTAGCGGTGAGGCAGCCCGAGGGTCCGGAACGCGGCGTTGTGCATCGCCGGCGAGAGCGAGTGCGCGACCGGATGGCCGAGCAGGTAGACGAGCGTCACCTGCTCATCGCTCGCTCTTCACTTGTTGCCGTACTTGATGCGGTTGGCCTCTTGCTCCTCGATGGTCTTCGCGAACGCGTGGCCGCCGGTGCCGTCGCTCTTGGCAACGAAGAAGAGGAAGTCCGTCTTCTCCGGCTGCGCGGCAGCCTGCAGCGCAGCGAGCCCGGGATTGCAGATCGGCGTCGGCGGCAGACCGGGGTTCAGGTAGGTGTTGTACGGCGAGGCGAGCTTGAGATCGTCGAGGGACAGCTCATCCCACGTGCCCTTCGCGTATTGGATCGTCGGATCGGCATCGAGCTTCATCGAGATGTCGATGCGGTGCTGGTAGAGGCCGGCGATCAGCGGACTCTCCTTCCGGTCGCGCGCTTCACGCTCGACGATCGATGCCAGCTTCACCATGTCGTAGATCGTCACCTTGCGGGCGACCGCGGCCGTACGCAGCGCAGGCCCGGCCTTCTTCTCGAACGTATCGATGAGGACCGTGACGATCTGGTCAGCCGTCGCGTCGGGCCGGAGGAAGTACGTGTCCGGATAGAGGAACCCCTCGAGGGGCGTCTTCGGATCGAGCCCGGCCAGCACGAAGTTGTTCCTCGCACCGACGACGGCCGCCGCCGCGAAGTCCTTGACCGCGATCG